>JAGHHM010000188.1 GCA_017887695.1 Oscillospiraceae bacterium
CAACTGGAATCGTGCGGCGGATCGACGACCTGGGGCGGGTGGTGATCCCCAAGGAGATCCGGCGCACCATGCGGATCCGGGAAGGCGACCCGCTGGAGATCTACACCAGCCGCGACGGCGAGGTGATCTTCAAGAAATATTCCCTTATGGGCGGGCTGGATGATTTTGCCGCTCAGTTCTGCGAAACATTGTCCAAAAGCTGCGGCGCTACCACCGCTGTCACTGACCGGGATTCCGTCATCGCCGTGGCTGGCAGCGGAAAGCGGGAACTGCTGGGCAAACGCATCAGCCCTCAGTTGGAGCAGATCATGGAGGACCGCAAGATCTATCAGCACAGCGGCGACGAGCGCCGGACCTTTGTCACAGACGCCGGAGACAAGTATGCCGTGGCCGTGGCCGCCCCCATCATTTCTGAAGGGGATGTGCTGGGGCTGGTACTGTTCGTAGAGGACGGAGAGCCTCAGGTCACCGGAGAGACGGAATACAAGCTAGCTCAGACCATTGCCGCCTTCCTGGGCAAGCATATGGAGAGCTGATCGCCCCGCCTTTAAAAAATAAAAATGTCCCGAAGCCATAGGCTTCGGGACATTTTTCATTCATCTCGTAAGGAATTAGAACAGAGGCACCACGGCGCCGTCGTAGGTCTCCTCGATGAAGGCCTTCACCTCATCGCTCTCCAGAGCGGCCAGCAGAGCCTGGACGCCCTCGCTCTCCTCGTTACCCTCCTTGACGGTGAGGACGTTGGCATAAGCGGTGGCAGCCTCGCCCTCGGCAGACTCGATGGCCAGGGCGTCAGCGATCTTCAGGCCGGCGTCAATGGCGTAGTTGCCGTTGATGACCGCCAGGTCCACGTCCTTCAGGGAATCGGGCAACAGACGGGCCTCCAGCTCCACGATCTCCAGGTTCTTGGGGTTATCCACGATGTCGTTGACAGTAGCAGTGATGCCGGCACCCTCCTTCAGGGTGATGAGTCCCTCCTGCTCCAGCAGCAGCAGGGCCCGGCCGCCGTTGGTGGCGTCGTTGGGGATGGCCACCTGGGCACCGTCAGCCAGCTCCTCCAGAGAAGCGGTCTTGCCGGCGTAGATGCCGAAGGGCTCATAGTGAATGCTGCCCACACTCACCAGGTGATAACCGTTGTCCGCGTTGAACTGGTTCATGTAGGTGATGTGCTGGAAGTAGTTGGCGTCCAGCTCGCCTTCCTCCACGGCATCGTTGGGCATGATGTAATCATCAAACTCCACGATGTCCAGGGTGTAGCCCTGCTCCGCCAGGACCTCCTTGGCAACCTCCAGAATCTCCGCGTGGGGAGCGGGAGTGGCGCCTACGGTGATAACCTGGCCGTCAGCGGTATCTCCGCTATCGGCGGTATTGCCGGCAGTGTTGTTATTAGCAGTACCGTTATTGGCAGTGCCGTTGTTGGCAGTATTGTTGCCGCCGCAGGCAGCAAGGCCCAGCACAAGGCACAGGGCAAGAGCAAGTACAATCAGTCTTCTTTTCATTTTCCTTTTCTCCTTTTTGTTTGGGTATGTTGGATACGCCGGTCTGTTTTCACAGCCACGGCGGTACCGATGGATTGAATGATCTGCACCAGGATCACCAGGAAGATCACCGCTACATACAGCACCACAGTTTCCTGTCGGCCGTAGCCACGCAGCAGGGCCATAGCGCCCAGGCCGCCGCCGCCGATGGTACCGGCCATGGCGCCGTAGCTGAGGATGGTGATGCTGGCAGTGGTGAGGCCGGTGATCAGGGAGGGTCGGCACTCCGGCAGCATCACCTTGGTGACGATCTGCCAGGGGGAGCAGCCCATGGACTGGGAGGCCTCAATAACGCCCCGGTCCATCTCCCGCAGGGAACTCTCTACCACCCGGGCCACAAAGGGGGCCGCCGCCAGGGTCAGCGGTACAATAGAGGCCACCGTGCCGATAGAGGTACCCAGGATGAACCGGGAGATGGGCTTGACGCACACCATCAGGATCAGGAAGGGTACGCTTCGCAGCAGGTTGACAACGGTATTGAGAATTTTCATCAATGCCGGAGGCAGGGGACGGATCCCCTCCCGCTCCCCGGTGACCAGGATGATTCCCAGGGGCAGGCCGATGATATAGGCAAAGAGGGTGGCCAGCACCGTGGTATACACCGTTTCCCAGATGGCGAAAGGGACTGTGCTCCCCGCCAAGTACTCGACCTGAGAGGCGGCTTTCCGTGCCTCCACGCCCCAGGACATCAGCAGATTAATCAGGTTTTCACTCATGGTAATCGGGCACCTCCTCTACGGTAATATCCTTCTGGCTTCTGATATAGGCCAGGGCTTTGGCTACCTGGCCCTCATCCTCCGGCAGACCCAGAAGCATGGTGCCAAAGGCCCGGCCGTCAATGTTCCGGGTATCGGCTCCCAGGATGTTGGCCTTCACCCCGCAGTCAATGGCCAGGGAGGCGATGAGAGGCTGATAGGCGGTGCCGCCGTTGAAGGCCACCCGGATCACCCGGGCAGAAGCCGCCTCCTGCCGCAGCACCTCGTAGGGCACTCCGTCGGGATACACCAGCCGTCGCCCGGCTTCACTCTTGGGATTGGCGAATACCTCCTCCACGGTACCGGTCTCCGCCAGGGTGCCGTGGTCCAGAATAGCCACCCGGGAGCAGATCTCCTCGATGACCTTCATCTCGTGGGTAATGACCACCACTGTGATCCCCAAACGCTTGTTGATGTCCTGGATCAGCCGCAGGATATCCCGGGTGGTCTTGGGATCCAGGGCGGAGGTGGCCTCGTCGCACAGCAGCACCCGGGG
>JAGHHM010000021.1 GCA_017887695.1 Oscillospiraceae bacterium
CGGCATTGCCGTGGGTCAGCTTCCTGGGGCAGGCGCCGCCGGTGGGATGGGCGCTGCTGTGGTGGCGCTGTTGGGCGGACAGCTGGTACCCGGCGCAGAGCTGCTTTTGGACAGCGCTGGTTTTGACACGCTTTTAGAGCAGGCGGACATGGTCTTTACCGGGGAAGGCCGCATCGATTGGCAGAGCGCCTCCGGCAAGGTTCCCGGTACCGTAGCCGCCCGATGCCGCAAAGCCAACGTCCCCTGTGTGGCGCTCTGCGGCTCCGTGGGCCGGGGGTCCGAGGCTTTGTACGACATCGGCATGACCGCCATTTTCAGTGCTGTCCGGGGCGTATCTGATTTTGGCACCATCCGAAAAACCAGCGAGGAGGATCTCTTCTTCCTCACCGACGCTGTGGTACGGCTGTTGGCGCGATAGCAAAAGGACAGCAGCTGCAAAAACCTCTCTGCGTCCATCTGTTTTCCCTGGTTTTTTACGTATGTCAGCTCTGGTTGCCTCTTTGCAAGCCGGAAGCGGTGGACATTTTCTTTCTGTACCAGTACGCTGATAGCATCTCGACAAGGAGGCTATTGCCTATGACATTCGGAGAAAAATTGCAGCTGCTGCGCAAGGGCCGAGGATGGAGCCAGGAGCGTCTGGCAGAGGAAATTCCTATTTCCCGCCAGGCTGTCAGCAAATGGGAGAGCGGTGCCGCCATGCCGGACACAGAAAATGTACTGCGAATCAGTCAGCTTTTCGGGGTCTCCACGGATTACCTGCTTCATGACGATTTTACCGGCGACGGTGACATTCCCGCTGTAAAGCTCCGGGAAGAACAACTGCAAAAAGCCAGGAACCGGGACACCGCCATGATGATCCTGGTGGGCCTGATGGCCATGGGGCTGTTCTGGCAGCTGGCGGGAGCCCTTATTTATCAGAACCATCTTATTGTCCTGCTGGGCATGACGGCCCACATTATGCTTATTGTCTCTTTTGAGGCGATTTTTCACCGCTACCGGGAAGACCCGGATGCCGGAAGCCAGCGTCGTCTGTTCTATCAGATCTCCGTGTGGCTGGTAGCCCTGTTCCCCTGCTCCGCCGTAACAAGGGTCGTTTTGTCCTTCTGGCCACGGCCCTACCTCCACATATGGGATAGGCTCTCCCCTTTTCTGCTGTATCTGCCCCTCTGCCTGGCAGTTACCCTCCTGCTGCGGCGGAAAAGGTAGAAACACATAGAAAAAGCTGACAAGCAATAATGCTTGTCAGCTTTTTCCATGTAAGAGTTTGTTATTTAAAAAGGCCGTTGAAGGCTTCCACGATATCGTCACAGTTCTCATGGACCACCATCATCACGAAGTTTCCGTTGGATACCACCCGGCTGTTATTGGTCCACTGCTCCGTGGGAGCGGGATACCAGGCGCCGCCGTTTACCATGTAGTCGATGCGAGACTGGAAGATGGACTTGACAGTGTCCACGTCCTTGCTGTCGCTGACTTCTACCAGGCAGAACTCACCGTTGTTCATGGTCATCTGGCTGCCCATAACCAGGCACTGCTTGGTCGCGATATCGCCCATGCCCGCATAGTAGCTCTCCAGCACATCACCAGTAAAGGCCTGGAGTGCAGGGAACTCATACTGGCTGATCATGTCGTTGTAGAAGGCGGTAAGATCCACAGAAGCCGTGCTGCCGCTGTTCTCGCCAGAGTCGGAGCCGGAACCGCTGTTACTGTCCTCTTTCCAGTTGCAGCGCACGATGCAGCTGAAATTATAGGGACCGCCTTCCCCTTCCACCTGTACGGACACAGTGGTAGTACCGGGAGCTACCGCTGTAACAACGCCCTTTTCATTGACCGTAGCGATGGCAGAATCCTTGACAGTGTAGGTGGCGGCATAGGTGCCCTCCAGACCCTTCACCTTCAGTGTAAAGCTGTTGCCCGCCGCCTTCAGAGTCACATCTGTGTGGCTGAGATGGGCGGTCTCCTGATCCTTGTCAGTGTCGTCCTTGTCTCCCGTATCCTCCGCATCGGCAGCATCATCCTTGTCATCGGCACTGTCAGCGTCATCCTCAGCCTGCTGGCTGTCGTCGCTGTCAGCATCTTCCTCGGGAAGCTCCGGCTCCTCCACATCATCCGTATCGTTTTGTTCGTTGTTGCCCGCATCATTTACGGTCTGGTTGTTTTCATTCTGGTCATTGGTCTGATCATTGTTGCCCGTTCCCTTGCAGGCGGAAATGCTCAGCAGCATGGCCAGCACCAGCAAAACTACCAACAGTTTCTTCATATACCTTATTTCCTCCGAATCGTTTCTTTTTCTTCATCCTGCGCCATTACTGGCCAAGGAACACAGCGTCTGTATCCCGGATGAAGTTCTCTACGCTGTAACAGACGAAAATTTCGTCGATATTGTTCCCTTCCGCATAATCCGCCACTGAGGTACGATAATACCGCAGGTCCAGCAGGTGGATCTCACTGTAATACTGGGTCAGGAAAGGCGCCAGGGAGTCACTGTAACTGTCCCGCACCACCAGAAGTGTCTTGTCCGTGGCGGCATTGGGGTTGCGAATAATATAAAGGGGGTTATTGCCTCCCATGAAGGAAGAGTACTTGTCCTTTTCGCTCAAAAAGCTGTCCACATAGAGGCCGTGGGTCTCCTCATTGTACACGTCCTCTACGGTAATGCCGTCGCTGGAGATATACCGCTCAATAGAGTCCGGCTGGAGCCAGTGGACACCCGAAGTAGAATACAGAGTGCCATAAAAGTCCTCGGACACCGTCTCCCCCTCTCCCTGGGGCTCCGGCTCCACACCAAGGGCATCCATCAGCGCTGTATAGCCATAGTAGGCCCCCAGGCTGGTCCAGTGGTGGTCGGTGCGGTAGAAGATCGATTCATCACTATGGGCGGAAAGAGCGCCCAGCATATCCACATAAATAGCCCCGGTATCCTTGGCCGCCTCAATATAGGCAACCTGGTCAAAGGAGGGGGCCCCCTCCGGCAGCTTGTCCCGCCAGATCTCCGCGGCGGTGGGAATCAATCCCAGATATACGGGGAGATCCGTCTTTTCCACCAGCTGGGCAATAAACTGAAGATTCTTCTCCGCCCGGCTGTCGTCATATACCTTGGAAATCAGGGTGTCGCCGCAGAGATAAACATTATTGAACTCCCGGCGGCCCAGCAGGTACTCATACCCGGTCTTCAAGCCCATCCACTTGTCCCGGAAGGGGAACTGGTCCTCCAGATAGGTCTCAATGGCAGCGGTATAGGTGCCATCCTTGAGAGATGTCCAGCTGAAAGTGGGAAACTGAGCCAGATTCCGGTTTTCTACCGGAGAAAAGGTCCGGTCCGGCATCAGAATATGCAGAAGGCCCAGCCCTCCGATAAACAGGCAGAACACTGCTGCCGTCACACGCTGCATGGTTTTATTCATATATCACACCTCCCGTTAAAAGCGGAAATAAAGGAAGGGATTGTAACTGGCATCCACCAGGGAAGCGGTGCACAGTATCAGGGACGCCAACACCAGTACCGGCGTCGCCACTGCCTGGACCCGCTCCGGCAGCTTCCGGAACAGCTTTCCGGAGACAGGCGTGGCGGCAAAAGCCAGAATCACCAGCAGAGGCAGGTAGCTCCACAGCTGGTAGAGGGTGAAGGCATCCACCAGGGAGCCGCCGCCAAAGCATACAGCAAGGTAGCTTCCAAGCTGGCCCATATCCTCAATGGCGAAGAGGCCCCAACCTACCAGTACCACCGCCAGGGTGTAGATATGCCGCAGGGCAGCGGGGAGCTTCTCCAGCCATTTACCCAGGAACAGCCGCTCCGCCAGCATCCAAAGGGCATAATACAGACCCCAGAGAAGGAAGTTCCATCCGGCGCCATGCCAGATACCGGTGAGAAGCCACACAATCAGAATGTTCCGGATCCACTTGGGCTTGCTCACCCGGTTGCCCCCCAGGGGGAAGTAAACGTACTCCCGGAACCAGTTGGTCAGGGAAATATGCCAGCGTTTCCAGAACTCCACCACAGAGCGGGAAATATAGGGATAGTTGAAGTTCTCAATAAACTCAAAGCCAAACATCCGCCCAAGGCCGATAGCCATGTCGGAGTAGCCGGAAAAGTCGAAGTAAATCTGGAAGGCATAGGCCGCAAGACCCAGCCATCCTCCCAGCACCGTCAGCTGCGCCGTATCTGTGGCAAGGAATACGTCCCACAGCTTGCCCACAGCATTGGCCAGCAGTACCTTCTTGGCAAGACCTACGCAGAAGCGCTGGATACCGGAGACAAACTTCTCCAGATCCTCCCGCCGACACTGAAGCTGATCCGCCACCGATTTGTACTGGATGATGGGGCCGGCAATCAGCTGCGGAAACAGGGTGACAAAGGTGCCAAAGGTAACGATATTGCGCTGCACCGGGGCGTCCTTCCGGTAGACGTCGATGGTGTAGCTCATGGTCTGGAAGGTGTAAAAGGAAATACCGATGGGCATGGATACGCCCAACAGAGGAATGCTCCATCCGGTGATGGCATTGAGGCTGCCCACCAGGAAATCATAATACTTGAAGGTCACCAGGATCAGGAGATTTAAGAATACGGAGGAGGCCACCGCCATCCTGGCCTTCCGGTCATTTGCCCGCCAACGCTCCACCAGCATGCCGTGGGTATAGTCTACGGCAATAGAGAGGAACATGATGACGATATATACCGGCTCTCCCCAGCCGTAAAAGAAGAGGCTGGCAATGAGCAGCACCAGGTTTCTCAGCTTCAGCGGGGTCAGCTTATAGATGAGCAATGTCACCACGAGATAAAAGAATAAAAAGGGCAGACCGGAGAAAACCATGGGCCGCCTCCTTTCATAATTTTTTCAAAAGAGCGCCGCGGCGAGCACACGCCGCGGCGTTCCACGCTTACAGGGAATCCGAACTTAAGCGAACAGGGCGTTAAAGGCATCCACTGCCGCAGCCTGGTCCTCGCCGGCCACAATCAGAGCGACCACGCAGCCCTCCACCAGGACACTGGCATTCTCCCAGGCCTC
>JAGHHM010000189.1 GCA_017887695.1 Oscillospiraceae bacterium
GCCGGTGGGAGTGCCATCCTTGATGGCAGCACGCAGAATGTTGCCGGTGGAAATGGAGGGGATCCCAAGCTTTTTGCAGAGGATCTCCGCCTGGGTGCCCTTTCCGGCACCGGGAGCGCCTAATAAAATCAATTTCATGTCGTTTTCTCCTTACTCCAGGAAGCCCTTGTACTGACGCATCAGCATCTGGGACTCCAGGGCGTTGACGGTCTCCAGCGCCACGCCCACCACAATGATGACGGAGGTTCCGCCGATACCAACGGTAATGGGCAGGAACTTGTCAGCCAGCAGGGGGACGATGGCCACGATACCCAGGTAGATGGCACCGAAGAGGGTGATCTTACCCAGAACCTTGGCAATAAAGTCGCTGGTGGGCTTGCCCGGACGGAAGCCGGGGATAAAGCCGCCGTTGCGCTTGAGGTTGTTGGAGATCTCAATGGGATTGAACTGGATAGTAGCGTAGAAATAGCTGAAGCCGATGATCATGAGGAAATACACGATCATGTACAGCACAGACTTGGTGTCAATAGCGTCCAGCAGGGCCGCCCAGAAGGAGCCTTCCTCCGGAGCCGGCAGGAAAGCGCCGATGGTGGCGGGGATGGACGCGATGGACTGGGCAAAGATGACAGGCAGAACGCCGGACATATTCACCTTCATAGGCAGGTTGCTGGACTGACCGCCGTACATCTTCCGGCCCACCTGACGCTTGGCGTACTGAACCGGAATGCGGCGCTCGGCGTCGCTGACAAATACGATCAGCACCACCAGCAGCAGAATACCCACCACAAGCAGGATCACCCAGGGCCAGAAGAGGCTTCCGGAAATGATGCTGCTGTACACGTTGCCCACCATGGCAGGAATCCGGGAGATGATGCCGGCAAACAGGATCATGGAGATACCGTTGCCCACACCGAACTCGTTGCACTGCTCACCCAGCCACATGAGGAAGCTGGAGCCCGCCACAAAGGCGATGATGATCACCAGAGCGGCCCAGATGCTGTCGTTGGTGAGGATCTGGTTGCTGCTCATCATCCAGTAGTAACCCAGAGCCTGGAGGAGAGCGATGGCCACGGTGGCATAGCGGGTGATGGACTGGATCTTCCGCTTACCCTCCTCGCCGCCGTCCTTGGCCAGCCGCTCCAGAGCGGGGATGGCCACGGTGAGCAGCTGGATGATGATGGAGCTGTTGATATAGGGCTGGATACCCAGAGCAAAAACGGTGGCCATAGCAAAGGCGCCGCCGCTCATGACGTTGTACAGGCCCAGAATAGTGGTGCCCAGGCCGTCCAGGTAGCTACCCAAAGTTGTGGTATCCACATAGGGAACCGGGATGGCGCTGCCGATGCGGTAAATGAGGAGGACAAGCAAAGTAAATACGATCTTTTTCCGCAGCTCGGGGATGCCCCACGCCTTGCGTACTGTCTGGATCATCTTACTTCACCTCTGCCTTCCCACCAGCCGCCTCGATGGCTTCCTTCGCGGACTTGGAGAATGCGGAAGCCTCCACGGTGACCTTCTTGGTCACCTTGCCGTTGCCGAGAACCTTGTAGCCATACTCGCACTTGCTGAGGATGCCCTTGTTCAGGAGAGCCTCGGCAGTGACGGTCTCACCGTCCTCAAAAGCGTTGAGGGCGCTGAGGTTGACGATCTCCAGGGGCTTGGCAAAAATGTTGTTGAAGCCGCGCTTGGGGATACGGCGGGCCAGAGGCATCTGGCCGCCTTCAAAACCGGCGCGGACGCTGCCGCCGCTGCGGGCCTTCTGGCCCTTGTGGCCACGGCCGGCGGTCTTGCCGTTGCCTGTACCGGCGCCACGGCCCTTGCGCTTCCCAACATGGGTGGAGCCGGCGGCGGGAGACAGTTCATGCAGATTCATGTTCCGGTACCTCCTTATTTGGTCTCTTCGACGCACAGCAGATAGCCGATCTGGGCGATCTTGCCGCGGGTCTGTGCATTGTCGGGCTGCACGGTGGCGTCGCCAATCCGGCGCAGGCCCAGGGAGTTGGCAGTGGCGATGTGCTTTTCCAATCTGCCGTTAAGGCTCTTGACGAGCTTGATGTTCAGATTTGCCATGTCACAACTCCTCCTTAACCAATGATCTCTTCCACGCTCTTGCCGCGGATCCGGGCCACGTCCTCAGGGCCACGCAGGCTCTTGAGACCGGCGAAGGTGGCGGCAACCACGTTCTGGGGGTTGTTGGAGCGCAGGCACTTGGCGCGGATATCCTTCACGCCGGCCGCCTCCATTACCGCACGGACAGGGCCGCCGGCAATGATACCAGTACCGGGAGCGGCGGGCTTGAGCATAACCCGGCCGGCGCCGAACTCACCGATGATCTCGTGGGGGATGGTGGTGCCGGACATGGTGATGGTCATCATGTTCTTCTTGGCGTCCTCCAGGCCCTTGCGGATGGCCTCGGGAACCTCAGCAGCCTTGCCCAGGCCGAAACCAACCTTGCCCTTACCGTCGCCCACGACCATCAGCGCGGAGAACTTCATCACGCGGCCGCCCTTGACGGTCTTGGATACACGGTTGAGGTAAACAACCTTTTCAATATACTCACTGGGAGCTTTCTCAAATCTATTCGCCATGTTGCTTCTTCCTCCTCCCTTAGAATTTCAGGCCGCCTTCGCGGGCGCCCTCAGCCAGCTCGGCCACACGGCCGTGATACAGGTAACCGCCGCGGTCAAACACGACCGTCTCGATTCCCTTGGCCAGTGCGGCCGCGGCCACATCCTTGCCGACCTGACGGGCAGCGGTCTTGTTGCCGCCGTTGCCCTCCAGCTTCAGGGAGGAAGCAGAGCACAGGGTCACGCCGTTGACATCGTCGATCACCTGGGCATAGATATTCTTCTCACTGCGGAACACATTCAGACGGGGGCACTCGGGAGTGCCGGAGACCTTGGCGCGCACGCGCTTATGTCTCTTCAAACGCTGAGCGTTGGTGTTGGGTCTTTTAATCATTTCAGCACGCCTCCTTACTTCTTGGCACCGGTCTTACCAACCTTGCGGCGGATGACCTCGTCCACATACTTGATGCCCTTGCCCTTATAAGGCTCGGGAGGACGCTTCTCGCGGACCTCGGCGGCAAACTGGCCAACCTTCTGCTTGTCGCAGCCGGAAATGACCACCTTGTTGGGGCCGGGAACCTCGATGGTAATGCCGTCCACCTCGGGAACGATGACCTGATGGGAGTAACCGATGTTCAGCACCAGGTTCTTCCCCTCTTTGGTGGCGCGGTAACCGACGCCGTTGATCTCCAGTTCCTTCTTGTAGGGCTCATTGACACCCACGATCATGTTGTGCAGCAGGGTGCGGGTGAGGCCGTGGAGGCTTCTGTGCTCTTTGTCGTCACTGGGACGCTTGACGGTGATCTCGGAGCCGTTCTGCTCGATCACCATGTCGGGGTGCAGCTGCTGGGTCAGGGTGCCCTTGGGGCCCTTGACGGTAACGACGTTGCCCGCGGCGACGCTGACTTCCACGCCAGCGGGGACGGTAATGGGCATTCTACCAATTCTGCTCATGTCAAATACCCTCCTTACCAGACGAATGCCAGGACTTCACCGCCGACGTGAGCCGCACGAGCAGCCTTGTCGGTCATGACGCCCTTGGAAGTGGAAATGATAGCGATGCCCAGGCCGCGCAGTACGCGGGGCAGCTCGTCCGCGCCGGCATAGACGCGGAGACCGGGCTTGCTGACACGACGCAGGCCGGAGAGAACCTTCTCCTTGCCGGCGTTGTACTTCAGGGTGATACGGATGATACCCTGGGTGCCATCGTCGATGAGCTGGAAGCTCTTGATATAGCCCTCGTCCAGCAGGATCTGAGCAATGCTCTTCTTCATGTTGGAAGCGGGAACGTCGACGGTTTCATGCTTGGCGTTGTTCGCGTTGCGGATGCGGGTGAGCATATCCGCAATAGGATCGGTGATATGCATTGAAAAATCCTCCTCATTTGAAGTTACAGCTTACGCTGTTGCGGTGGCGAGGTATCGCTGGGAATTTGGAGCGGCACAAAGGTGCGCCGCGTAATTCACAATGACCTTTCGCCATCCTATATCACCAAAGGCACGCGGCCTTTCAGTGCTTGGGTATCCGCGGCCTGCTGCCGCGGCGCTGGGCGCCCCGGGGCGGGAAGCAAGGAGCATCTCCTGCCGCGCCGCCCGGGGTACTGCCGTTTCGGCTTCTTACCAGGAAGCCTTGCGCACACCGGGGATCTCGCCCTTGTAGGCCAGCTCCCGGAAGCAGATACGGCACACACCGTAGTCACGCAGGTAAGCGTGGGGGCGGCCGCAGATCTTGCAGCGGTTATAGCGGCGGGTGGAGAACTTGGGCTCCGCCTGCTGCTTCAGAATCATAGACTTCTTCGCCATAATTTACATCCTCCCAATCAGCGCTCGAAGGGGGCGCCCACCTGCTCCAGCAGGGCCTTGGCCTCTTCATCGGTCTTTGCGGTGGTGCAGATGATGATATCCATACCGCGGATCTTGTCGATCTTGTCGTACTCGATCTCGGGGAAGATCAGCTGCTCCTTGACGCGCAGGGCGTAGTTGCCGCGGCCATCGAAGTAGTGGGCGGAGATGCCCCGTAAGTCACGGACAAGGGGCAGAGCCACGTTGAACAGACGGTCCAGGAA
>JAGHHM010000022.1 GCA_017887695.1 Oscillospiraceae bacterium
CCGGGGGCGGCATACAGCCAGCCGGCGTACTCCACATCAAACACCATGGCCTTGGCAGCCGCGCTCTGGGCCTCACAGGCGGGCTTCTCCTCCTGGCGCCAGGTCAGCAGCATATCGCCGGGCTCCAGGGTCTCCAGCTTGGGCTCAGCGGCGGAAGCAGAGGGAAGCAGCTCTACGTCCTTATCCATGTGGACCACAGTTTCCGCATCCAGCCGCACATCATAGCCTTCCTCGCAGGGGGTAATGCTCTGGATCTGGCTCAGGGAAGGCACGCCGAAATCAGCGGGGATATTGCACAGGATCAGCCGGGCAAAGGACTGGGGCGGCAGGCTCAGAGTCATGGCCTGCTCCACGTAGGCATACACCACATCGTCCTTTTCCACCTGGTCAAAGGACAGCTCCTCACCGGTCACCGCGTCCAGCACCAGGGTATCCTCATTGACATTGAGGACAATGTCGGAATAGGGATCCTCTTCGTTGCTGTTGTTGAGGCGGGCCCGGTCCTCCTCCACTTCCACAGCGGTACCCCAAACCCGGACCAGCGTGCGGTCAGTGACCGGCTTGATCTCATAGGAGGGAGCCGGGGAAATGGGTGCCTCACCGGCAAAGGCCGCGCCGGTAAGCAGCAGCAGGGACAGGCAAAGACTTATCATACGTTTCATGGTCATCACGGGTCTCCTTTACTGATTGATATCTCTTTGACGCATGAGCAAAGGAATTTGTTCCCGAAAAAAAGGAGGACGATAAAAATCGTCCTCCCCTGGGGCTACTCCCCAAAGCAGCCCGCCCGGTCCTGGATCACCAGCAGCCGCAGCATGTCCCGGCTGAGGTCCAGATCGGCGGGATTTCCTGCCCCGTCCTTTTTTCCGCTGCCGCCCAGATATCCCCGCTCCACCAGCTTTTCCACTGTGGGCTGTGCCCAAACGGGGCACTGCTGTACCGTGTTGAATCGCTCCACGTTCTCTTCCTCCTCAAACAAAGGGCGTACCGCCCCCACTACATAGGCCAGCGGCCGTGTCCGGCGCTGGACCTGGCCGCCGTCGGCGTCACTCCCGGAACCTGTGTTGCCTTCTATGGCAATGACGCCGCTGTCCGTCACACGCTCCACTATGCCGCAGTGGTCGGTGGCAGCCCCGCCGGGAAAGTCGTAGATCACCACGTCCCCGCTCTGGTATCCCTCTGTGATCCAGCAGCCTGCTGATTGGGCTGCCCGCATCAGCGCCCCGCAGCTGGCAGTGCGGGACGGGAGGGACACTCCGGCCTGGGCAAAGACCCACTGGACAAAAACCATGCACCAGGGGTAGGCGCTGCCGGACACCGCCTGTCCATAATACCAGGTGTTATATTTCACCTGGTTGCTGCCGGGGGGCGATTCCGTGATCCCCAGCTCCCGGGCGGCCAGGGCCGCCAGTTCAGCGCCCGTCATCGCCGCTGTCCAGGGTGTCCTGAAGCTTCTGGCTCTGGGTTCCAAAATAGAAGGACACCACGATCAGAAAAATCGTCAGGAAATCCTGACCGGATACCACGCCCCGCAGGGCCAGAGCCGCGAACACCCCTGTCAGCACCAGGGTCACCAGGCTCTTTACCGACAGCAGATTGGCTGCCCGTCTTTTCAGCTGTTCCATGCGCTTTCTCCTTATTTTACCGCCCCGTCAGGCGAAGTGGAGGACGGCCCAGCGGCAGTATCCCTGGGTTCCGCCAGGATCTTTTTCAGGCACAGCAGCAAAAGCTCCCCACCGAAAAACCCCAGAATCACCGCCAACAGTCCGGAGCCGTCATGCCCGGTACGGGAGAGGATCCGCAGGGCATAAAAGCTGGCCGCCGTACCACAGGCCACGCAGTGGAGGACCATTACCTTGGCAAACAGGTGAGGAATGGCAGACAGCCAGACACGAACGGCGGCAAGGCCCTTTTTCTTCCGTCGTCCCGTCATTTCTCCTCCCCCTCGTGGGCCGCCTGATTGAGGTGCTTTTCCAGTTTGTCCAGAGCCGCCGAAACAGGGCCGTTGCAGCCCTGCTCCTTCAGTCCCTTCAGGCAGGCCAGCACCCCATAACAGATCAGCGTCTGTTCCCGGCGGATCGTGGAGATCTCCCTGTCCTGATGCTTTTGCCGCTCCACAAACCGGATACACCACACCACCACGCCGCCCAAAGCCCCCAGGGCCGCCAGCAGCGACGCCGCCCGGATTACTGTATCCGCCCCAATGGTTACTTCCATACCGCTGTCCTCTCCTTTGCCCTGCCGGGCATACTCTCTTACTTCTGGATAACGGAGGGGAAAAGTTTCTCTTCACTGTGCAACCGGCAGGAAAATTTCCGGCAGCAAAGTCCTTCCCGCCTTCTTTTCCCCCCGGAACGCACCCCTGCAGAGCGCTGCCACCCTTTGCACCGCAGCCGCATACAATAGGCTACCCCTTGTGGGAAAGGAGTTATTTCAAATGCTTGATAATATCATTTCCGAGAACGCGGTCCAGACCTGCCCTGCCGTAGGCTATCAGTCCGCATCCGTCTGCGTCCCTGTAACGGTGACCCCCTTTGCCCAGGCCGGCGCCACCACTACCAAGTGCTGTGGCTCTCCTGTGGTCACTCCCGGTCGGGTAACCTGTGAGGGCATCCGCAGCGGCGCCTGTGTGTTCACCATCAGCCAGGATATCTGCGTATCCGTGCCGGTGGAGTTCGGCGCCGAGGCTACCGTGGGCGACGCCTACGTCAACTGCGGCGGCGCTTCCTCCGAGGATATCTGCACCAGCTGCGAGCAGGTGCCTGTCCTGCCGGATCCCGTGGTTCCCGCAGAGGCATAAGGGCCCGCGTTTCTTCCCAAGGGCTTTTTATTCACCACAGAAAAGCGCAAAAAGGGAGCCGCCTGCTTTTGCAGGCGGCTCCCTTTGGTTCTGAAATACCGGCGTCGCTGTATGAAAAACGCCCCGGAATCATATAAAAAAGTTACTTTTCCCATTCCTTGACGCCGTGGCGGCGCCATACATTCAGTAGGGGGTCAGCACCAGCTCACCGCTGTCAGTCCACTCCACCGCATACATCTCTCCCCTTTGCGTTCCCTCCGGTAAAATCTCCAGCAGAGTATCTTCGCACTCCATCAGATAGAGGTAGCCGCAGTGGTATTTCTCCAGTTCCTCCACCAGTCCGGTATAGTCCGCTTCCCCTCCCTGGTCCAGTCTGACATGGACAAAGGACACCGGGGACACCGCGTTGATAACAATAGGGTTTGTCTCGGCGGACTCCACCACCAGCAGTACCCGGGAGCCGCTTTCCTGATAGGGAACCACCGCCGTGGCATCAATAAAATCCCGGTAGGTATCCAGAAAGGTGAGGCGCTTTTCAATGCGGGAGGCGTCCAGCTCGTCATAGACGAACCGGCGCCAGGCCTCCCGATAGCCGGTACAGCTGAGCAGAATCACCGCCGCCATACCGCCCAGAAGCCATTGCCGCTTGCCGCTTACACGGCGGAGGGCCGCCCCGGGCATCACGCCGCTGGAGAGGGTCACCAGCAGCATCAGCAGCCCTGTATTGGCAGGCTCACAGTACCGGCTCATCAGCGTAACGGCGCTGACGGGATCCAGGTACTGGGTCTCATAGTAAAACATGGTCAGCTGCCCCACCGATACCACCGCGTAAATGATGAAGGTGATGGTCAGGGTATAGACCAGCAGCCGCCCCAGCTTTTTCCGGGGAACCGCGCCAAAGTACCACAGCAGCACCGCCCCCACCAGCAGCACCACCACAATGGCGAAGGGGGAAAGATCAATGGCAAAGGTGTACTCCCGGTGGACAGGGGTGGCAAAAAAGGCTTGTACATAGGAGCGGATGTAGCCCCTGGTCATTTCAGAGCTGAAGAAGGTGCCGTTCACCCACTCTGTCAGCCGCTGATAGGCCCGGTCGGAAAAGCTGTCCGCCAGGTAGCCGCTGCGCTCCATCACCTGGCAATACAGCGACCAGCTCCGTGAAAACAGCACCGGCACCCCCAGAAATACCAGGGAAAACAGATACTCCCGCTTTTCCCGGATCCACCACAGGAGGAAAAACAGGGCCGCAAACACGCTCCACAGGATGCCGATGCTCTTAAGGAGAGCCAGGCAGGTAACCGCCACCACCAGCTCCGCCTTCCAGAACGCCAGGTCCTCCTTGGGGCGGGCAACGATCTTGCAGAGGATCATGCCGAACAGAATCGCCATCACCGGATCCACATAGATGGACCGGTACCAGGCAGTGCTGCACACCCCCGGCACACAGAGGGCGCAGAAGGGGATCAGCAGCCAGGTGAACAAGCGTCCCCTGGGAAAGCGGCGGCGAAAGACAGACGCCGCTGAAAACAGCATCAGGCCGCTGGAAATAAAGTACCCGTAGAAAATGAACGGCTCCTGGTAGCTGCCAAAGAGATGGACAAACCACCACAGGATCAGCTGAAACACCGGGGTATAGTCCCCGAAATTAGGGGAAACGTTGCTGTATTTGGCGGCATAGCCCTCCCGGTAATAGAGGCTCTTGATGTCCGGCGCCCAGAAGTTATGGGCGTCCCACTCCAGGATCTGCTCATGGCGCAGGGCAAAGCACATCACCGCCAGCAGCAGGACACAGCCCCAGAGATAGGGGTCGCAAAGCTGCCGCCTGAGCTCCTTGAGAAGGGCGGCAGACCCCTGCCGCTTGGCCGTCCCGGCCATCCAGGCCAGGGCGACCACCCCGACGGCCAGAAGCAGCCAGTCGATGAGGCCCATCCAGCAGAAAAAAGCCAGGACATAGAGAATCAGCCCTATGGCGCATAGTCCATAGGGCGCAATCTCCACCATGGTCCGGCGGGTGCGCCAAGCCAGGGCAAACAAAACACAAAACAGGGCAACCAGGGATAAAAGGGCCATTTTCTGCCTCCTTCCCCTAAAAGATCTCGGTACTCTTCTCCCGGAAGATAAACCGGCGCTGGATAAAATAGTTGATCACAAAGAGGACCGTATCCACCAGCACCTTGATCAGCGTCAGGGGCAGCGGCAGGATCCGCAGCAGGGAAACCGCCCCGCCGCTGGCAAGCATCACGCACACGCACAGCACCACGTATTTGACAAACTGGCTGTGGGTCCGCTGCCGCACCTGAAAGCTCCAGCGCTGGTTGAGCTTGAAGTTGACATAGCCGGACACGCAGCGGGCCAGCACCGTGGCGGGCATAACGTCCCACCACAGGGTCAGCAGCGTAAACAGCGCCAGATCCACCACGCAGCCCGCCACCGAGGAGGCGGCGTATTTCAAAGGCCGCTGATAGATCCGGGCGCTGTCGATAATGGGCCGGAAATGGGAACCGCGGTTGTTGTCCTCATAGACGGTTTCAATGGGAACCATCTCCAGAGGGTACCGGGCGGAGACCACGTCGGAGAGCATATTGGTCTCATACTCATAGCGCTCCCCCGGCAGGGAGAGCACCCGGGCCAGCAGCTCCCGGGGAATGCCCCGCAGGCCGGTCTGGGTGTCCGGGCAGCTGACACCGGTGGAAAGGCGGAACAAAGCGGCGGTAATCCGGTTGCCCACCCGGGACCGCCAGGGGATATGGGCCAGGGAAAAATCCCGGACGCCCAGCACAAAGGGGTAGGATTCCTCCGCCAGGGCTTCCGCCACCCGCCGGATATCCCGGGGCAGATGCTGGCCGTCCCCATCGGCAGTGACCACGCCTGTCAGATCGGGGAACTGCTCCAGGGCACCCCGGATCCCGGTTTTCAGCGCGGCTCCCTTTCCCTGGTTGACGCTGTGGCGCAGCACCACCGCGCCCAGAGCCTGGGCCTCGTCAAAGGCGGGGCGGTACTCCGGCGCCGAGCCGTCGTCCACCACCAGGATATCCGTCAGTCCCTCTTCCCTGCACCCCGCCACCACGGCGGCCAGGTGCCCATCCGGATTAAGGGACGGGATCAGAACAACAACGCCCACCGGATTTCCCCCCTTCCTTGGTTCAGCCTTCGGCAATATCCACTGTCAGGTATGCCGGGAAGGGAATGGGCTCCTCCTGGTCGTACTCCAGCAGGATGTTCTGCCCGTTTTCCTCCACCTCATCAAAGCCTGCCAGCTTATAGGTGATATACATGATACGGTTGTATTCCGTTTCAAAAAATTCCGCCTGGAGCTTCTTCCCGCACTCGTGGGCCAGCTGGGTGGCGTAGGCCAGCAGGGCGGAGCCGATCCCCCGGGTCATAACCCGGCAGGATACGATCAGCAGCTTCAGCCGCAGCGCCTCCTCCTGCCGCTCCAGCAGCAGAAGGCCCACCTTGCCGCTGTCCCCGTACCGGTCGTGGAGGCCGCAGATGCAGAAAATATAGTCCGGCGACTGGGACATGGCCAGCAGCTCTTCATAGGAGTAGGTATATCCCGTGGAATTGAGCTGGTGGGTGCGGATGGTCAGCTCCTCCACCCGGCGCAGATCCTGCTCCGTTACCCGGGAAATATCCATACGCATATCCAGGGTGGCCAGGAACTCCTCGGCGGTGCCGGCAAAGGACTGTTCCGCCGCCTGGCGGCTGATGTCCGCCTGATACATTTTCCGCCGGTTGGCGGAATCCTGGGTGATGAAGCGGACGGTAAACTCCGGCCGCTCCGTAAGGCCGGCGGCCTCCTCGGCGTCGTAAGTGCGCACCTTGGGATGGGCAAAGCCCACCTCATCCCGCTCAAAGGCGTTGTCATCCACAAAGGCCACCGCCTCGCTCTTAAGGTTCAGGGTGGTGAGGATGGTCTGGATGGCGGCGGACTTGGGGCCCCAGGAGATCTGGGGACAGAGGAAATAGTCGGCGATGCCGAACTCCTCCAGCTTTTTCATGGCATTGGGCGCATCGTTTTTGGAGGCAATGGACTGGATGATCCCCCGCCGGTCCAGCTCATGGATGGTCTCCAGGACGCCCTGGCGCAGGCAGCCGGCGCCGCCCTCCGACAGGGTACCTTCCCAGATGGTGCCATCCAAATCCCAGACCACGCATTTGACCTGGGCCGGTTTATCAGCCATTCTTGCCACCTCCGGCGCCCAGGCGCAGCTGCACCAGCTCCGCCATGGCATTGATGGTGTGGAAATTCTGCTCCGTAATGTCCTTGCGGCCCAGCTTGATGCCAAATTCCTTTTCCAGGAACATGACGATCTGCAGGGCAAAGAGGGAGGTGATATACTTGCTCTTGAACAGCTCGGTGTCATAGGTAAGGCCATCCGCCGGCTTTAACTGGGCAAGGAAGCCATAGATCCGCTCACGAATTTCCTGAAGTTCCATAGATTAACCTCCTGTCGGTGTCTGATACTGTAAATTTTCCAAAGATGTTTCTATCCGATCCAGCAGCGTATCCGCCGCCAGGGATCCTTCCACATTGATGCGCCGGAGCTGGTAGAGGGACTGGGGCACTCCCTTCAGCAGCTGATTGGCCCCGTATTCCGTGGTGACAGTGACCTGTACCCCCAGGTCGTGGAGAACCACCTCGGAGAGGATGGAGGAAAAGCCGTAGGGATAGGTGTACACCGGGCAGACCTCCCCCAGCACGTCGGTAAGCTGCTGCTGGGCCTTGGTGTAATCCTCTGTCAGGGCGGCAATATAAGCCTCTTCCCTCTCCCCTTCCATCTGGAGAACGCCCTGGCGGCAGTTCTCTCCATCCAGGGACGCCACCTGATGCATATCATAGCTGTGGGTGGTCACCGACAAAACGCCCTTTTCCACCCAGGGCAGCGCCTCCTCCAGGCTAAAGTGGGGGGTGATGGGCGTATCGCTGTCCTTATAGGTGCTGTGGCCCACGGAAGTGCCGATGACCGCCACATTGGCGGTAAAACCGTACTCCTCCAGTAGGGGCGCCGCCAGCGTCAGATTGTCCCGATAGCCGTCGTCCATGGTGATGACCACCGGCTTTTCCGGAAGGTCCACCCCGAGGGTAACGAAATCGATCAGCTGCTGATAGGTGACCGAGGTATACCCGGCGTCCCGAAGGGCCTTCAGCTGGGCCTCGAAATCAGAGATCAGGGAATTGGTGGCCGTGACCTCCTCCGGATTTTCCGTAAAGGAGTGGTACATAAGGATGGGCACGTCGGCGGTCACCTGTTCCCCGCTGTCCGCGGCGGCATAGGCCGCCGCCACCACATCCCGGGCATTGTCCGCCGTAGTCAGGACGCCAAAGCCCTCCGGCACATAGACGGAGTCGTCGTCAAACAGGGTGGCCAGCACCATCTCGCCCACACAGTTGCGGAAATGGACGGTGTCGTAAAAATACCGCAGGTCGCCGCTGATGCTGTCGCTGCCCCAGAAGGTATAGAAGTCCGTAATCTGGGCCGCCCGGGTCCACAGCTCCGTTACATCCTCCTGGGAATAGGCGGTCAGCTCCGCCTGGGAAATGGGCACGCCCACCATAGTAAAGGAAATGCCGTTTTCCTGACACATGGTCTGGATCTGCTGTATGCACGCAATGGCCTCGTCGATATAGTTCATCTCACAGGGCGCCACATAGGTGCTCATCCCCTCATAGGCCAGGTAGCTGGCCATGTCGTTGATGGGGGAGGCGTCCCGCACGGTCTTGTCGTAGCAGCCGGTCTCCGGGACATAGACGCTGGAGGCGTCCGGCAGTACGCCCGCGCGGACATAGCTGACCAGCTTATCCCAGCTGTACGAGAGGTTGGCAAAGAGGTACCGGGCATAAAAGAGCAGGGTGCTGTCCCCCTTTACCTTGCTGTGCAGGCAGGTCTTGAGATCAGACTGGGAGCCGTTGTCGTAGTAGTTGGCGCTCTCCGGGTCGATGGTGAGAATGATATTCTCCACCTCATAGTTTTCAATGATATAGGCCGCCAGCTGCATCTCATCCAGCAGATCCCCGCCATACCAGGTCATGTTGTAGTAGCTGTCGCCGGTGTATGCATTGAGGGTCTCCACGCTGAGGGAGGACGCCTTGGAGCTGCCGATGACATAGGAATTGTAGTTTTCATAGTTCTCATCCAGCCAGGCGATTTTGGCCACCCGGGGATTCTGGGTCATATCATAGGCGTACCACTGGAAAAAGCGGTCGCCAAACACCCCGAAGGGGTCAATGACCACATTCCAGGCCGCCAGCAGGGCCACGCCCCCCAGCAGGGACAAAACAAACACCAAGAGCCATTTTTTGACTTGCATAATACGCTCCAAGAAACCTTAGAAATTGAAGTAGAGGAAGGTGGATACCTGGCTCATATTGAACAGGGACGCCGCCATCAAAAGGCCGCACCACACGCCATCCCGGAGAGTAAAGGACTCCTTCTCCGCAATGGCGTTGGAGTTGGGGAAGCAGAAGGTGATCACGGCGGAAACCGCCAGGGTGATGCACAGCAGAAGGTTGTCCCCGGCAAAGCTGGCGGCGCTGGCCAGCAGGCCCGCAGGGTCCGACCAGGCGGTAAGGGAAAACATCCGCCGGTAGATCAGCGCCGCCTGGGTCAGCCCGGTGCAGTCAAACAGCACCCGGATCAGTACCGAGCAGAAGAAGGTCATGGCCACAGCCAGGCCCACAGGCAGAGGCTTGCGCATCTTCAGGGCCCGCAGATTGGCAACGCACACAAAAATGCCGTTGACAAGGCCCCAGGCCACAAAGTGCCAGTCCGCCCCGTGCCAGATGCCGGACACGGCAAAGGTCAGCATTACCGCCAGGATCAGCTTTCCCACCCCATCGCCGAAATGGAACACATTGTTGAAGACATATTCATTGAAAAAGCGGGAGATAGTGATGTTCCACCTGCGCCAGAAAGAGGCGAAATCCGGGGCTTTATAGGGAGAATCAAAGTTAATGGGCAGATTGACGCCGAAGAAACAGCCCAGGCCCCTGGCCATGTCAATATAGCCGGAAAAGTCAAAGTAATAGGCAAAGGTGTAGCAGAGGACGCCCACCCAGGCCTCCACGGTGGAGGCGCCGCTGACGTCGCCGCCATAAAAGGCGGTGGCAAAATCGATCATAGGGTTGGCCAGCAGGATCTTTTTGGCGCAGCCCACGGAAAAGAGCATGATCCCCCGGCAGATATCCTGATGAGAAAACTGCAGCAGGGCCGTTCCCTGGATCTGGGGGACAAGCTCATCCTCCTTCACCACCGGGCCCACAATCAGCTGGGGGAAAAAGCTGATAAACAGCGAATAGTTCAGGAAGGAGATGTATTCACACTCACCCCGGTAGTAGGAGACGGTATACATCAGGATCTGGAAGGTAAAGAAGGAGATGCCGATGGGGAGGATGGTGGAGAGGAAGGGGATGCTTGTCCCAAAAATGAAGTTAATGTTTTCCAGGAAGAAGTTGGTATATTTAAAGTATACCAGCAGCCCGATGTTCCACACCACCGCCGTCAGCAGCAGCGTCCGCCGGTACAGCAGCCTATCCGTCCGGTGCAGGGCCCAGACGATCAGATAGTTGAGAAGGATGGATCCGGCAAACACAAGGACGAATTCCGGCTGTCCCAGCCCATAGAAAACCAAAGAGGTCAGCACCAGCCAGCCCTTCATGGCGGTTATCATTTTCTGCTGCCGCAGCAGGTGGTATACCACCAGCACCACCGGCAGGAACACAAAAATAAAACGGTAGGAGGAAAAGATCATAGATACATGTCCATTCTTTCTATTTACAATTTCAGCGGTTATGGTATGATGAAGCCGCAAAGGGGGCGAAATGATGCAGGTGTATTGGTGTGATATCCAGCCGGTTCTGGACCAGCCGGAGGCCTTTCTCCGCTGGTGCAGACAGCAGGGAATCCGACCGGAGGACTACCTGTGCCTTGACGACGCCATACGCCACCTGGCGGGACTGCAGCTGCGGCGTTTTGCCGCAGAAAGAGATGGCGCCGGCCTGCCCGCCAATGTGAGCCATTCCAGCGGCCTTGTGGTGTGCGTCTGCGGAAATGCGGCGGCCGGCATCGACGTGGAGGAGATCCTCCCCTCCCCTGCCCTGCCCGAGGGCTTCCTTACACCGGAGGAGCAGCGCTGGATTCAGGTCCAGGAAGAGCCCCACCGGGCTTTTTCCCGGCTGTGGACCAGAAAGGAGAGCCTCATCAAGGCTCGCCGCCGGGTCCTGGCCGACATTCCCGCCCTTCCCTCCCTGGTGGAAAAGGGCGTTCTTTTGGACACCGTAGACGGCCTGCATATCCGGGAGCTTAGCATCCTGCCGGAGCAGTATACCGTCAGCGTCAGCTGCGGGGAATCTGGCCCTATGGAGCTCATTCCTCTCTCCATACATCAGATTTTTCCCATATAAGGCCCCAAAAACTCCTTTTGATATGTTACCACATCAGGATATGTTCTGCAAGCAGGGAATTGGGCCCCGGGGATGTTCCCCGGGGCCCTGTATTTCCCGGGAAAGAGGCTTTTGCTGGAACGGTCCCAGATACCTCCACTTGTTTCTTAGCTGCCATATTTTATACCTTCCGGAGTATCGTCCGGGCCACTCAAAACAAAAGAAAATATTTGTTTATGAACATAAAAACACCCTGATTTCACAAGAAATCAGGGTGTTTTGGTGGAGACTGCTGGACTCGAACCAGTGACCTCCTGCGTGTGAAGCGGTTCTCCCTGTTTTCCCAAAAGCAAAAATCCAGCATTTTCAAGGGTTTCCGCCGTTTTCCATGACAGATACGACACAGATCGATGACGATCTGTGTCGTATTTTTGTCGTACAGTTCCGGCCTCATTTTTCTTCCCGCACCGTATAGTATGCGCCCGCTCCTTTGCCATGCAGGGCGAGCTTCCCCTCCTCCTGCAGGCGCCGCAGAAGCCGGTAAGCCTTGGGAGCGGAGATGTGCAGCAGCGTAACGACATCTGCCCGCCGAACTTCTCCCTGCTTTCTGGCCAGCTCCAGCACCAGCTCCGGATACCGGATCTCATCGATCCCTTTTTGCCGGACATAGGCCGCCGCGTTGTCCGCGCCATAGGCTTTGGAACTGAGCATATAGTTCCTGCCCCGGCCATTTCCCAAGGCCTCCACCAGGCCGGACTCTACCAACGTCTCCAGCACGACCTTCAAGCGGCTTTCCTCCCGTTTGAGCACCTGGGAAATCTCATGGAGCGTGGCCTGGTGAAGCTGCTTGAGAACATTCAGAATCAGGAGGGAGTAGATCGGGAGGGAGTGCCCCACTCGTTTTTGTTCCTCTGAAATCATTCTGACAAAGGCCTTATCGGGCAGCCCTCTGGGAATGAAC
>JAGHHM010000023.1 GCA_017887695.1 Oscillospiraceae bacterium
AAAATGGGTTAAAACAGGCTTCGTTGTGTCAAATTGCGTCAAACCATTTGAAAAGGAAAAACCCCGGAAACCGCGTAGTTCCGGGGTTTTTGACCACTTTTGATAAAGTTTAGCGCTTGCTGAACTGGGGAGCGCGTCTCGCGGCTTTGAGGCCGTACTTCTTGCGCTCCTTCATGCGAGGATCGCGGGTGAGGAAGCCGGCCTTCTTCAGCAGGGGACGGTAGTCCTCATTGGCCAGCAGCAGGGCCCGGGCGATGCCGTGGCGCAGGGCGCCGGCCTGACCGCTGACGCCGCCGCCCTTGACCGTGGCGACGATATCCACCTGGCCCAGGGTGCCGGTGGTGACCAGGGGCTGGCGGACGGCCATCTTCAGGGTCTCCAGGCCGAAGTACTCCTCAATGTCCCGGCCGTTGATGGTGATGGAGCCGGTGCCGTTGGGGAAAACATGGACGCGGGCGACAGAGGACTTTCTGCGGCCGGTGCCGTACAGATAGGGCTTCTTAGACTTATACATGTTCCTCTACCTCCTTAATCCATGGTCCAGAGCTCGGGCTTCTGGGCCTGATGCTCATGGGTGTCGCCAGCGTAGATGTGCAGGCGCTTGAGGGAATCCTTGGTCACGGTATTCCGGGGCATCATGCCGCGAACAGCCACACGCATGGCCAGCTCGGGCTTCTTCTCCATCATATCCTTGTACTTGGTCTCCTTCAGGCCGCCCACCCAGCCGGAGTGGGTGCGGTACATCTTCTGCTCCAGCTTGTTGCCGGAGAGAGTGGCCTTGCCGGCGTTGATAACGATGACGTTATCGCCGCAGTCGGCATGGGGGGTATAGGTGGGCTTACGCTTGCCGCGGAGCAGGTCGGCGACGATGACGGCGGTGTGGCCCAGGGGCTTGCCGGCGGCGTCCACGACGTACCACTTGCGGACAATGTTGCTCTTATTTGCCATAAAAGTGGACATGGTTCCATTCTCCTTCTTAGTCGTTCCTTCGATTACGAAAATACAGGAAAATGCGGCTCCTGCACCCTCGTCATCGAAGGAAGTCTTGTATTTTTGCCCGCAATCAGGTACAATGCCATATCGCGAGCAGTTATATTTATAGCATTTGCCACGGCATTTGTCAACTACATTTTAATTTAGCTTATATAATGCTCTTGGATGCTCCTAATATCTCTCGATATCTCTTGATTTCTGATTTTCAATTTTCAAAAGGGCCATTACGACGGCCCGGAAGGAGGCCCCGCCATGCAGCACATCTTATCTCTGGTCCGCCGGTGTGTGGAGGATTATCATATGATTGACCGGGGGGACACGGTGGCGGTAGGCGTCAGCGGCGGCAAGGATTCCGTACTGACACTGTGCGCTCTGGCCCGGCTCCGGGAGTTTTACCCCCAGCCCTTTGATGTGGTAGCCATCACCATTGACAGCGGCACCCCAGGCATGGACTTTACCCCCATTGCCGACCTCTGCCGGGAGCTGAAGGTGCCCTATCACCGGGAAGAGGTGCCCATCTACGAGATCGTTTTTGAGCACCGCAAGGAGAAAAATCCCTGCTCCCTGTGCGCCAAGTTCCGGCGGGGCGCCCTGAGCACCACCATGAACCGCCTGGGGATCTCCAAGATCGCCCTGGGACACCATCAGGATGACGCGGTGGAGACCATGGTCATGTCCCTCTTCCTGGAGGGACGGGTAAGCTGCTTCCAGCCGGTGACGTACCTGGACCGCACCGGCGTCACCCAGATCCGGCCCATGCTCTATGTACAGGAGCGGGAGGTACGGGGAGCGGTGCGGCGGCTGAATCTGCCGGTGGTGGAAAATCCCTGCCCTGCCAACGGCTCCACCCGCCGGGAGGAGATGAAGGTGCTCCTGCGGCAGCTGGAGGAGCGCTATCCCAACCTCCGCAAGAAGATCTTCGGCGCTATCCAGCGCTATCCCCTCTACGGCTGGAGCCTGGAGGAGGACCAGCGGTAAGGCCGGGGACGCCCCACAGCAGATAATCCCCTGGCAGACCATACCCTCCGCCGACGGACAGCCCCAAGAGAGCCCGTTGGTGGAGGTTTTATTTGCGGGGACCAGCGGTAAACAGCAAGGAGGACTGAGCCGATACGGCTCAGTCCTCCTTTTTGAATACGTGGACGCGGAAGTCCACCTGGCAGTCCAGCTCCGTCAGGGCCGCCAGCCGGGCTTTGCCTGAGCCGGGGGTTTTCCAGGCGTAGGGGGTCATCTGAAACAGGGCCTGGATGTCCTCCTGGTTAGGAAGGTGGACGGTATAGGACACAGGGACGATCTTTTCATAGGAAAATCCTTCGTAGGGCGTCTCCTTCTCCTCGTTGAGGTAGGGCGCGTCGTAGAGCACTTCCTTGAGCTCCCACAGGTGGTGGGCGGCGGGGACCACATAGAGGTAATATCCTCCCGGTTTCAGTACCCGGCGGAACTCCTCGATGGCCAGGGGGGAGAACACATTCAGCAGCAGGTCCACGGCCCCGTCCGCTACCGGCAAGTGATAAGCGGAGGCCACCGCCAGATCCAGCTCCGGGCACCGCTTGGCCGCCTTCTGGACGGCAAACTTGGAGATGTCGAAGCCGGCCACATGGGGGGCCTTTCCGGCGGAGGCCAGGGCTTCGCGGATGCCGACGGTGTAATAGCCCTCGCCGCAGCCTGCGTCCAGCACCACCGGTTCGCTGCCGGTGTACGCCACAGCCAGAGCCGCCAACGCTTCCCGCAGAGGGGCATACCAGCCCTTGTCCAGAAAAGCCCGGCGGGCGGCCACCATGGCCTTGTCGTCCCCGGGGGAGAGGGAGTGCTTCTGGCTCACCGGAAGGAGATGGACATAGCCCTCTTTGGCCCGGTCAAAGCTGTGGCCCTTGGGGCAGCGCAGGCCCTGGGGGATCTCCCACAGGGGACCGCCGCAGAGGGGGCAGCGGAAAATGGTCATAGAAGCGGCTCCTTTCTCACTGCCCGATCCGGGTAATGTCATGGATCCACTTGCGGCTGTGGAAGCGGATCAGGCCCAGGGGGCACTTGCACAGGTTCTCGGCCTGCATGGCGATGCAAACCAGAGGCGCCGGGGCGTTGAGCACCAGGGCGGTCACCGCCATCAGAGGGATGGCCACCAGCCACAAGGGCGTAATATCGATGACGGAGGCGATCCGGGCGTCGCCGCCGGCCCGGAGAACGCCGGTAATGTTGGTGATGTCAAAGGCCCGCATGGGCATGAATACCGCGTAGACGATGGCCATGGAGGTAGCCGCCAGGGTAGCGCCGGAGGAGAGCTTGAAGAGGGGGAACAGCACCGGCTGGAAGAAGATAGGCAGCAGGCCCAGCAGCAGGAGCATCACCCCTGCGCCAATCATCAGGGACACCAGCAGCAGCGTCCAGCTGATCTCATAGACCTTTTTGTGGTCGGTGCCTGCGCCGATCTCCTTGCCGACGATGACGGCGGCGGAGGCGGCGATACCAAAGCACACCACCGTGGAGAGCTTGTCGATGCTGCCGATAAGGGCGTAAGCAGCCAGCATATCCTGGCTGTTTTCCATGTGGCCCATGATGACGGTGAGCATGGAGGTACCCAGGCTCCACATGGCCTCGTTGGCCACCACAGGGGTGGAATATTTCACAAAGCTGCGGAAGATGAAGCTGCCGGGATGGAAGATGTACCGGGGCCGCAGGGGCAGGCGGCGGTTGCACAGGGCAAAGCCCAGAGCCACCAGAAATTCCACTACCCGGGAGGTAAAAGTGGCGATGGCGGCGCCGGTGACCCCCAGGGCAGGAGCGCCGAACTTGCCGAAGATCAGCACATAGTTGAGGAAGGTGTTCACGCACATGGAGATGCCGAAGAGGAACATGCCGAAGGCGGGATACTCGGTGCTGCGCTGGACGCCGGCGTAGATACTGCTGATGCCGTTGAAGATGTAGGAGAAGCCTACGATCTGGATGTAGGACGTGGCCAGGTCGATGAGGGCCTGGTTGGGGGTGATAAGGCCCAGCACCTGGGCGGGGAAGAAGAAGGTGATGAGGGCCAGCACCGTGGAAAAGCCGGTGACGGCGTAGAGAGCCACGCCGATACAGCGGTTGATGTTGTCGGTGTCCCCCCGGCCCCAGTACTGGCTTACCAGCACGGCCATGCCGCTCTGGAAGCCGAAGATCACCACCTGGATAATGAAGATGGGCACGTTGGCGGCGGTGACCGCCGCCATCTCCGCGTTGCCCAGCAGGCCCACCATAAAGGTGTCGGCAAAGCCCAGGGAGGTGGTGATAAGGTTCTGGAGGATAATGGGCAGGCTCAGCCGCCACAGACGATGGTAAAAGCCGGGCTCCCGGCGAAGACTGCGGATGACCATAGAAAAGCGGACTCCTTATTTATAATAGTATGGCAAGGGGGCGTTATCACAGCGGGGTTCGTTATCGTACCTCTCGGGGTTCATTACAGCATGGGGAAGCGGGCGCGCTGGTGCTCCCGGAGGGCGGAGACAAAGGCGTCCAGATCTTCACGGGTGGTTTCCGGGCCAAAGCTTACCCGGATGGTGCCCGCCGCTGCCTTTTTGGGCAGACCCATGGCGGTAAGGACATGACTGGCCTTGCCCTTGTGGCAGGCGGAGCCGGCGGAGATCAAAATCCCCTTTTCCCCCAGGTCGGAAACGATGTTCTGGCTGGGGTAGCCGGTAAGGGACAGGGAGAGAATGTGGGGGGCGCTGCCCTCGCCGATCCGCACCAGGCCGGGAATATCGGCGGTCTGGGCCAGCACATAGTCCCGGCAGGCGGCCATGTGGGCGGTATCCTCCGCCATGGTGGCCTTCTGGCGGCGGACCGCCTCGGCAAAGCCGGCCATCTGGGCCACCGGCTCCGTACCCGGCCGCAGGCCGCTCTCCTGGCCGCCGCCGTAGAGGAGAGGCCGGGGGTTCTTCATCTTCCCTCCTACGTACAGGGCGCCAATGCCCTTGGGGGCGCCCACCTTGTGGCCGGAGAGGGCGATGAGGTCCGCCCCCAGGGCGGCGGCGGTGAAGGGTACCTTCAAAAAGCCCTGAATGGCGTCGGTGTGGAGAAGGGTGGGCCGGTTCTTCAGCAGGGCGGCCACCTCCTCCACCGGGAAGCGGACGCCGGTTTCGTTGTTTACCAGCATCATGGACACCAGGGCGGTGTCCTCCCGAAGGGCGGCGGCCATCTGCTCCGCCGTGATGCAGCCGGTGCTGTCGGGCTTCACCAGGGTGACTTCATAGCCCTCCTGCTCCAGGGCTTTGAGGCACTGGAGGACGGCGCTGTGCTCCACGGCGGTGGCCACGATGTGCTTGCCCACCCGGCGGTTCTGCCAGAGGGCGGCGCGGATGGCCCAGTTGTCGCTCTCCGTGCCGCAGGAGGTGAAGAGAAGCTGCTGAGATTTGCACCCCAGGGCCTCCGCCACAGCGGCACGGCTCTCCTCCACCAGATCCCGGGCCGCCCGGCCCAGGGGGTACTGGGCGGAGGGGTTGCCGAAGTCCTCCGTCAAAACCTTTACCATGACCTCCGCCACCGGAGCGGGTACCGGGGTGGTGGCGGCATAATCCAGATAGTGCATAGGGGCCTCCTTATCCGCCGGCCAAACTGCGGCTTGTCACGGCGGGGAATGTATACTATAATAAATAAACCGGCTGAAGGCCCAAAGAGGGCCAAAAGCTCAGTAACTTATTATTATATCGACAGGAAAGAGAAAAGGCAAGGGGGACGGGCATGAAAATCGGGATCTGCACCCTGGGGTGCAAGGTAAATCAATATGAGACCCAGGCCATGGAGCAGGAGCTGACAGGCCGGGGCCATACTCTGGTCCCCTTTGAGGGCGAGGCGGACGCTTACATTATTAACACCTGTACCGTTACCGCCGTCAGCGACAAGAAATCCCGGCAGATGATCCGCCGGGCCAGGAAGCAGAATCCGGACGCCGTGGTGGCGGTATGCGGCTGCTACGCCCAGACCAAGCCGGAGGACATTCGGGAGCTGGATGTGGACCTGATCTCCGGCACCGGGGATCGGATGAAGTTCCTGGACCTGCTGGAGCAGGCGGTGCGGGAGAAGGAGCCGGTGGTCAGCATGGACGAGGCCCTCCGTCGGCGGCAGTTTGAGGTGCTGCCCGCCGGAGGCATGGCCCAGCGCACCCGGGCCATGCTGAAGGTGGAGGACGGCTGCGTCAATTTCTGCTCCTACTGCATTATCCCCTATGCCCGGGGACCGGTGCGCTCCCTGCCTCTGAAGGCGGCGGCGGAGCAGACCCGGCAGCTGCGGCAGGAGGGCTATCGGGAGATTGTCCTCACCGGCATCGAGATCTCCTCCTGGGGCCAGGACCTCCGGGACGGCACCAGCCTTATCGACCTGCTGGAGACGGTGAGCCGGGAGGCGGGAGATATGCGGCTGCGGCTGGGCTCCCTGGAGCCCCGGACCATCACCGAGGAATTCTGCCGCCGGGCCTCCGCCCTGCCGGGCCTCTGCCCCCATTTCCACCTGTCCATGCAGTCCGGCTGCGACGCCACTTTGCGGCGGATGAACCGGAAATATGATAGCAAACGGTATAAAGAAAGCGTTGATTTACTGAATGTATACTTCGATCGCCCCGCTATCACCACGGATCTCATTGTGGGCTTCCCTGGGGAGACGGAGGAGGAGTTTTCCGCCACCCTGGATTTTGTCCGCTCCTGCGGCTTTGCGGAGATGCACATTTTCCCCTACTCCATCCGCACCGGCACCCCGGCGGCGGAAATGGAGCAGGTACCCAAGGCGGTGAAGGAGGAGCGGGCGGCCCGGGCGGCAGCGGTGGCGGAGGAGCTCCACCAGCGCTATCTCTCCGGCTGCGTGGGGCAGGTGTACCCGGTACTCTACGAGCAGCCCTATGAGGGAATCTGGCACGGCCACGCCCCCAACTACATGACGGTGACGGCCACGGCGGCGGAGGATCTCCACAACCGGGTCATCTCCACCCGGATCACCGGCGCGGCGGAGGGGCTGCTCACCGGGGAGCCGCTGCTGGAGGAATAAGGCGGCGGAGAGAGACGGGGCGGCGGCCCCGGGAAGGAGAAGGGAATGTACAGCTTTTTTGCCTATATGGCCCGGATGAAGTATATCGCCCGGTGGTCCCTTATGCGCAACAGCGTCACGGAGAATATCCAGGAGCACAGCCACATGGTGGCGGTACTGGCCCACGGCCTGGGGGTGATTCGCCGGGAGGTATTCGGTAAACCCTGCGACGTGGAGGCCTGCGCCTGTGCGGCGCTGTTCCACGACGCCACAGAGATCTTCACCGGGGACCTGCCTACCCCCATCAAGTATTTTGATCCGGAGATCCGCTCGGCCTACCACCGGGTGGAGGACGCGGCGGCGGAGAAGCTGCTGGGTTTGCTGCCGGAGGAGCTGCGGGGGGCCTATGAGCCTCTCCTCCGGGAGGAGGACCCGGAGATCCGGAAAATCGTGAAGGCGGCGGACAAGCTGGCGGCCTACATCAAGTGCCGGGAGGAGCTGGCGGCGGGCAACAGCGAGTTTGCCGACGCGGAAAAGGAAACCCTGGCGGCCCTGAAAGCCATGGAGATGCCGGAGGTGGGCTGGTTCCTGGAGCGCTTTGGCGGGGCCTTCGGCCTTACCCTGGACAGCCTCCAGCGGTCCTGAAGGCGTCCGGTAAGTACCCGGCGGCAGGGGCAGGGGCTCTGCTTTTGTTCCTCCCGCCGGGGACTGTCCCGGCAGGGGCGGGGCCCTTTCCCCGTCGGAGCGGCTAGGTACGGGCTGTTGAGATCAGATTTTGGGCCTTTTGACGAAAAAAGCGAAGGAAAAGTGCCGAAAATCACAAAAAAGCTCTTGCGTTCCCGCCAATTGTGTGATAGTATCATAGTGTTAGAGTAGTAAACCAGAGTGGACGTTATGTCCGCTCTTTTTCTTGACCTAAATTAGCCGGGCAAAATTTGGGAAGGTCCCGGCAGCGGGGAAAAGCGAGGAGTATACTATGGCAAAGGTAACAGAGATCGTGGCCCAGCTGGCCGCTCCCGCCGTGGAAGCGGCAGGCTGTGAGCTGTGGGATGTGGAGTATGTCCGGGAGGCGGGGGAGTGGTTCCTCCGGCTGTACCTCGATAAGGAGGGCGGCGTGGATATTCAGGACTGCGAGGCGGTAAGCCGGGTGGTCAGCGATCTGCTGGACGAGGCGGATCCCATTGAAGGCAGCTATACCTTTGAGGTTTCTTCCGCCGGGGCCGAGCGTGTCCTCAAGCGCCCCGGGGATTTTGAAAAGTTTTTGGGCAGCCCTGTGCTGGTAAAGCTCTATAAGGCCAGGAATGGCCGCAAGGAGTTCCCCGGCTACCTGGAGGGCTATGCTGACGGCGACATCACCATTACCGTGGGTGGGAAGCAGGAGACCTTCCCCAAGGCGGAGGTGGCGCTGTGCCGCCTGCGGATCGAGTTTTAATGGTAGTCTGAAGGTGCGCCGGGAGTCCGGCGTACAAGGGTTTTGCCGGGGGCAAAACCTTGCCGCCGCCCGGATTCACTCCGGGCGGGGGAAGTCAAATCACGGGGCCCCCGCTGAATGGGACATTCAGTGGGGCGGCGCTGTGCCGCCTGCGGATCGAATTTTAACAGGATCGACTGATTATAATAGGTAGGAGTATTGCTATGAAGTGTGATGAAATCTTTGCCGCGCTGGATATGCTGGAAAAGGAGCGGGGGATCTCTCCCAGCTTTATGATGGATAAAATCATCCAGGCCCTGACCACCGCCTACAAGCGGGACCACGAGGGCGTGGAGAATGTGATCGTGGACGTCAACGAGGCCAAGAAGGAGCTGAAGATGTTCGTCCAGAAGGAGATCGTGGAGGAAGTGGAGTTCCCCGGCACCCAGATGTCCGTGGAGGAGGCCCGGGCCAAGTATGGCCGGGTGGATGTGGGCGGCACCGTGAACATTCCCGTGGACAACGTGGAGTTCGGCCGCATCGCCGCCGGCAACGGCAAGCAGGTGATCATCCAGGGCCTCCGGGAGGCCGAGCGGGGCATGGTGTACGATGAGTTCAACTCCAAGCAGCATGAGATCCTCACCGGCGTAGTGACCCGGATTGATCCCCGGAACGGCGGCGTGTCCCTGCGGATCGGCAACGGGGCGGAGTCTACCGAGGCTCTGCTGGCCGCCGGCGAGCAGATCAAGAGCGAGGAGCTCACTGAGGGCCAGCATGTGAAGGTGTATGTGGTGGAAGTCCGCCGCAGCACCCGGGGTCCTCAGGTCCTGATTTCCCGGACCCATCCGGGTCTTGTCAAGCGGCTGTTTGAGCTGGAGGTGCCGGAGATTTACGACGGCATCGTGGAAGTCAAGTCCATCGCCCGGGAGGCCGGCAGCCGCACCAAGATGGCGGTGTGGAGCCACGATGAGGCTGTGGACCCCATCGGCGCCTGCGTGGGCCCCAGCGGCCAGCGTGTCAGCAGCATCGTCAACGAGCTGCGGGGAGAGAAGATCGACATCGTCAAGTACAGCGAGGATCCCGCCCAGTTCATTGCCGCCGCCCTGGCTCCCGCCGACGTTATCGACGTGCGGATGGCCGAGGAGGGAAAGGCCTGCCGGGTCATCGTTCCCGACGACCAGCTGTCCCTGGCCATCGGCAAGGAGGGCCAGAATGCCCGCCTGGCTGCCCGGCTGACAGGGTATAAGATCGACATCAAGCCCGCCTCCTTCCAGGAGGAGTGATTCTGGCCCTGCCCGCGCCTTTGGCGCGTCCAAGGGGTTTGCGGAGCAAACCTCTTGCCCCAGGGCGGATTCACTCCGCCCGAGGAAGTGAAATCACAGGAAGGGCTCCCGCAGGGCCCTGGCCCTGTGGGAAGGGACCGGAATGCCCGCCTGGCCGGTAGGACCGGCAGGGGCATAAGAAGGAAAGGAACGACAGCCATGCAGAAGCCAAAGAAGATCCCCCAGCGCCAGTGCCTTGGCTGCCGGGAGATGAAAAACAAGAAGGACCTCATCCGGGTGGTCCGCTCCCCGGAGGGAGAGATCAGCCTGGATTTCAAGGGGAAAAAGCCGGGCCGGGGGGCCTATGTCTGCCCTGACAGCGCCTGCCTTGCCAAGGCGCGGAAAAGCCGTGCCCTGGAGCGGGCCTTTGAGACCGCCATTCCCCCGGAGGTCTATGACCAGCTGGAGCAGCAGATGGGAGAAGCCAATGGATAATATCCTGCATATGGTGGGCCTGGCCCTGCGGGCTGGCCGGCTGGAAGTGGGGGAGGAGCCGGTAGGCGCTGCCTGCCGGGCCCGGGACTGCCGGCTGATCCTGGTGGCCCGGGACGCCGCTGACAACAGCTTCCGCCGGGTGCGGCACTTTGCCGACGCGGGGCAATGCCTGTGGGTGTCTGTGCCCTACACCAAGGAGGAGCTGGGCCAGGCCGTGGGCCGTACCGCCTGCGCTATGGCGGCGGTGACGGATATCGGCTTTGCCGAAGCCATCGGCCAGAAATTAGCGGCCCTGGATCCGGAGAAGTACGCTATAACGGCGGAAAAGCTCCATGTGAAGGCAGAACGGGCCGCCCAGCGCCGGAAGAAACAGCAGGCCCACGAACGCAATGTCCGCCGGGGCGGAAAAAAACATGGCGGAAAATCATAACTTATGTATATCCCACCATAACGCACGCCTGGGCATCCCGGCCTGGGTGCCCGGACGTGTGTTATGGTGCAGCAACCCTATCACTATGGGAGGTGGCCTTATTGGGCAGTATTGTAAACAAGTATAAAGTGAATGAGCTGGCAAAGGATTTTGGCCTGCAGACCCGGGAGATCATTGACATCCTGGGCCAGTATTTTGACGCTCCCAAAAAGTCCGGGCAGAACCTGGACGAGCGGGAGCTGGCAGTGGTATTTGAATACCTGACCCAGCATAACCAGGTTTCCGGCCTTCAGGCGATTTTTGCCGACACCGCTCCGGCGGAGAAGCCGGCACCGGCCGCGCCGGCGGCCCAGGCGCCCGCTCAGCAGCGCCAGGGCGGCCAGGAACAGCGTCCTCAGCAGAATGGCCAGCAGCGGCCCCAGCAGCAGGGCGGCCATACCGGCGCCCGGCAGCAGCCTCAGCGGCCTCAGCAGAGCCAGCAGCCCCAGCAGCAGACGCAGCCCCAGGTTCAGTCTCAGCCTGTGTCCCGGATTCCCAAGACCAAGGTGGTGGATACCCGGAAGGCTACCAATGTCAACCTGGATAAGTATGACGAGAAGCTCCAGGATCTGGCAGACCGCAGCCGTGGCGGTATGCGGGATACCGACCAGAGCAAGGAGAAGTTCCGCAACGCCGGAAAGAAGAAGGGCAACCAGCAGGCGTTTTCCAACAAGCGCAAGCAGGAAGAGGCGGAGAAGCTGCGTCGGCTTCAGCTGGAGATTGCCAAAAAGACGCCTCTCACGGTGAAGATTCCCCCGGAGATCTCCGTGGGTGAGCTGGCCAGCCGGATGAAGAAGACCGGCGCCGAGGTGGTCAAGTGCCTGATGAAGAACGGTGTCATGGCCTCCCTCAGCCAGATCATTGATTTCGATACTGCCGCCATTATTGCCGAGGAAATGGGCTGCAAGGTGGAGCAGGAAGTCGTGGTCACCATCGAGGAGAAGCTCATCGACGACAGCGAGGACAAGGAAGAGGATCTGGTGCCTCGTGCCCCCGTGGTGGTGGTTATGGGCCACGTGGACCACGGCAAGACCTCCCTCCTGGACTATATCCGCAACGCCCATGTGGCCTCCGGTGAGGCCGGCGGCATTACCCAGCATATCGGCGCCTATCAGGTGCAGATTAACGGCAAGCCCATTACCTTCCTGGACACCCCCGGCCATGAGGCATTTACCTCCATGCGTGCCCGGGGCGCCATGGTCACGGATATCGCCATCCTGGTGGTGGCTGCCGAGGACGGTATCAAGCCCCAGACCGTGGAGTCTATCAACCACGCCAAGGCTGCCGGCATCCCCATTATCGTGGCCATCAACAAGATGGATAAGCCCGAGGCCAACCCCGACCGTATCAAGCAGCAGCTCACTGAGTATGAGCTGGTGGCCGAGGACTGGGGCGGCGAGACCATTATCTGCCCCATTTCCGCCAAGACTGGTATGGGTATCGATAACCTGCTGGAGATGGTGACCCTTACTGCCGAGATGGCGGAGCTGAAGGCTAACCCCAACCGTGCCGCCTCCGGTACGGTCATCGAGGCCCGTCTGGACAAGGGCCGTGGCCCTGTGGCTACTCTGCTGGTTCAGAATGGTACTCTCCATCAGGGAGATATTATCATTGCCGGTACTGCCGTGGGCCGTGTCCGGGCCATGGTGGACGACAAGGGCGGCCGCCTCACCGAGGCTGGTCCCTCTGTGCCTGTGGAGATCACCGGCCTGGGCGAAGTGCCCGGCGCAGGCAATACCTTCAACGCCGTGGCCGACGAGCGTCTGGCCCGTGAGCTGGTAGAGCAGCGCAAGGCCGAGGAGAAGGCCAAGGCCAATACGCCTATCCAGAAGGTCAGCCTGGAGGATCTGTTCAGCCAGATCCAGGCCGGTGAGGTGAAGGATCTCAATATCATCGTCAAGGCCGATGTTCAGGGCTCCGCCGAGGCAGTAAAGGCCAGCCTGGAGAAGATCTCCAACGAGGAGGTCCGTGTCCGGGTGATCCACTCCGGCGTAGGCGCCATCAACGAAAGCGACGTGATGCTGGCCGCTACCTCCAAGGCGATTATCGTGGGCTTCAACGTACGGCCTGACGCCGCCGCCCGGGACAGCGCCGCCCGCAGCAACGTGGATATGCGGATGTACCGGGTTATCTACGACGCCATCAACGAGGTGGAGGCTGCCATGAAGGGTATGCTGGCCCCCAAGTTCCGGGAGGCTCTCATCGGCCATGCCGAGGTGCGCCAGACCTACAAGGTCTCCGGCGTGGGTACCATTGCCGGCTGCTACGTTCAGGACGGCAAGATCCAGCGGGGCTGCCAGGTGCGTATCGTCCGGGATGGTATTGTCATCCACGAGGGCGAGCTGGCCTCCCTCCAGCGGTTTAAAGACGCCGTCAAGGAGGTTTCCTCCGGTTATGAGTGCGGTATGTCCATTGAGAAGTTCAACGACATTAAGGAAGGCGACATTATTGAGTGCTTCGTGATGGAGCAGATCGCGGTGGAATGATGATCGATCGTACCACGGTCTCCTCGCGGCATAGCCGCTGCGGCCTACGCTGAAAATATGCCGCTGGCATATTTTCTGAACGCTGCGGGGAGCAGATCGCCGTAGAGTAAGCGATTCCATTCAATGCAGCGCATTGCCGCTGTCGCCTTCCGGGACCCACAGAGTGGGGCGGCGCGATAAGCGCCGTACAAGCATTTCGCGGAGCGAAACCTTGGCTCAGGGCTGACTTGTTCTGCCTTGAACCAAAATGGAACCGGGAACTGGCGAAAGGAGCGTCCATGGAGATTAACAAGCTGATGGAGACACTGTCTCTGGCACAGCGGCTGAAGGACAATACCCGTCACTCCTGGACCGCCGGCGGACGGCGGGAGAGCGTGGCGGAGCATTGCTGGCGCTTGACCCTGCTGGCCTTTTTCCTGCGGGACGAGTTCCCGGAGGCCGATATGGAGAAGGTGCTGCATATGTGCCTGATCCATGACCTGGGAGAGGCGTTCACCGGTGATATCCCTGCCTTTGACAAGACGGCAGAGGATGAGGTGACGGAGAGCCGGGCCTTGGAGGAATGGGTGCGGAGCCTGCCGGAGCCCTATTGCGGGGAATTGCGGGCGCTGTATGGGGAGATGGATGCTTTGGAGACCGTTGAGGCCCGGATCTACAAATCCCTGGATAAGCTGGAGGCGGTACTTCAGCATAACGAGGCGCCCCTGGAGACCTGGCTGCCGCTGGAACGGGAGCTGAATTTGACCTATGGGGAAGAAAATGTAGCTTTTTCCCCCTATCTCACCGCACTCCGGGCCCGGCTGCGCCGGGACACGGAAGCAAAACTGGCGGCGGAGAACGCCGCCGAAGAAGACCTCACTCCGGAAAGGAGGAGCAACTGATATGTCATCCAATCGAATTGGCCGGATCAATGAGGAGATCCAGCGGGAGCTCAGCAGCCTTATGCGGACACTGAAGGATCCCCGGCTCCAGAGCGGCCTTTTGACCATTACTCACGTGGATACTACCACCGATTTGCGCTATGCCCGGATCTTTGTCTCCGCTCTGGATAAGAGCAAGGAGAAGGAGATGCTCAAGGGGCTGAAGTCCGCTTCCGGCTATCTCCGCCGGGAGCTGGGCGCTGCCCTGCAGCTGCGCTATACGCCGGAGCTGCAGTTTGTGGCGGACGATTCCATTGAGCAGGGCGCCCATATCCTGGAGATGCTGCGGGATCCCAATGTGGTGAAGCCTGCCAACCCTGCCAACGCTCATATTGTGCTGGAAGAGGATAAATAGATATATGACAACAAGAGAAGCTGCCGCTTTGCTGCGGGGACACAACCATATTCTGATCCTGACCCACCGCCGCCCTGATGGGGATACGGTGGGCTGCGGCGCGGCCTTGTGCGTCGCCTTGCGGCAGCTGGGCAAAACCGCCTGGATGCTCTATAACCCGGATATCACTGACACCAACGGCGTCTATGCCCAGGGCCTGTGGGCCCCGGAGGATTTCGTGCCGGAGTTTGTGGTGGCAGTGGACATTGCGGCCCGAAGCTTGTTTTTCCCTGGCTCTGAGCAGTATATTGACAGGGTGGATCTGGCAGTTGATCACCATCCTTCCCAGGAGTTTTTTGCCGCACAAACCTGCCTGGAAGCCGATAAGGCCGCCTGCGGTGAGATTGTTTATGAGATTTGCCGGGAGCTGGGGGAGATTACGCCTCAGGTAGCTTTGCCGCTGTATGCGGCCATTTCTACTGATACAGGCTGCTTTGTCTATGCCAACACCACCGCTAATACCCACCGTGTGGCGGCAGCCCTGATAGACACAGGCATTGATTATTTTTCGGTCAATAAGCGGCATTTCCGCACCAAGAGCCGCAAGCGTCTGGCTTTGGAAGCGGATCTTCTCAGCCATATGGAATTTTTCCACGAGGGGAAAGGCGTGTTTATGTCCGTGCCCCTGTCCCTGATGGAGCAAATCGGAGCCACGGAAAACGACGCCGAGGATCTCAGTACCCTGGCCAATCTGGTAGAGGGTGTGGACTGCGGCGCGGTGCTGCGGGAGCTGAAGCCCGATGTGTGGAAGTTGTCTCTGCGAACCGGAGCCGACGGACGGGTCAACGCTACGGAGGCCTGCCGCCTTTTGGGCGGCGGAGGCCATGCCATGGCGGCGGGAGCCACCGTGGAGGGCACTTTGCCGGAGGTAAAGGAAAAGATCCTGGCGGCCATTGATGCGGTAAAACGCAGCTGAGCACAGACTGAGGCGGCGGTTGAGGCGGCCGCCGCCTCAGCTGTATCGGTTGGAAAATCATTTTTCAAAAAATTTAAAAAAACTTTGAAAAACACTTGACAAAACCCTTGTTTTTCGGTATAGTAGTTTCTGCCCGTTTGACCAGGCAATTTATGGCGGCGTAGCTCAGTTGGCCAGAGCATTCGGTTCATACCCGAAGTGTCACCGGTTCGAATCCAGTCGCCGCTACCATGGTTCCTTTGGGACCAAGCCCTTGGCGCGTTGGTCAAGCGGCTAAGACACCGCCCTTTCACGGCGGTAACACGGGTTCGATTCCCGTACGCGTCACCACGACGGGAAGAATCGCTCCCGTCTAATTGGAGGCTTAGCTCAGCTGGTTAGAGCGCCTGCTTCACACGCAGGAGGTCACTGGTTCGAGTCCAGCAGTCTCCACCACAATGCAAACCCTTAGAGCCGCAAGGCTTTGAGGGTTTGTTTTTTTCC
>JAGHHM010000024.1 GCA_017887695.1 Oscillospiraceae bacterium
GAGGCTCTGGCGGAGGAGATCCGCAGCCAGGGCGGCAAGGCCCTGGCAGTGCAGGGGGATGTGGCGGACCGCACCGCCATTACCGCCGCCATAAGGCAGGCGGAGGAGGCCTTCGGGCCCATTACCTGCCTGGTGAACAACGCCGGCATTGCCCGGCAGTGCCTCTTCCAGGATACAGATCCCGCTTTCTGGCGGCAGATCTTCGCTGTCAACGTGGACGGCGCCTACCATACCATCCAGGCGGTGCTGCCGGGGATGATCCACCGGAAGGCAGGGGCCATCGTCAATATTTCCTCTATCTGGGGCCAGCGGGGAGCCTCCTGTGAGGTAGCCTATTCCGCCACCAAGGCGGCCATTATCGGCCTGACCCGCTCTCTGGCGGCAGAGCTGGCCCCCTCGGGGATCCGGGTCAACTGCGTGGCCCCCGGGGTGATCCATACCGACATGGTGGAGGTACTGGGGGAGGAGACCCTGCGCTCCCTGGCGGAGGAAACCCCTATGGGCCGATTGGGGAAGCCGGAGGATGTGGCGGCTGCGGTGGCCTTCTTCTGCCGGGAGGAGGCGTCCTTTATCACCGGCCAGGTCCTTACCGCCGACGGCGGGTTTATCCTGTAAATGATATGTGCAAAAAACCGCCCCGGGGCAACAGCCTCGGGGCGGTTTCTATATGTGTTGCAGTTACATCAGCTTGGTGGTGTAGTAGACCATCTCGGCGAAAAGGAGGATGCCCAGGGCCCACTGGAGGTAGTACACCGTAACAGGGACCAGCAGAGCGATGAGAATGGCTGCGGCGCTGACGGCCAGTACAGCGTAAATCACCCGATAGTCACATTCAGGGGTAAAGATCCGCAGACCCTTGTAGCTGCCCTGGTTTTTCTGGAGCTGCCGGATCAGGACGGCCAGCACTGCCAGAATCACCACAGCCGCCACGGAGCCGGCAATCACAGCAGTCCGCCAGGAGGCGGAGTCCAGGCCCCGGCCGCAGACCCAGATGGTAAACAGGGCTCCGGCCATAGCGATGGTGCTGAGGAAGCACTCGTGCTGGTACAGGAAGAACACCAGGCCCAGCAGGGTCAGTACCGGCACCAGGATGCACAGGGTAGTGATACCCTTGTCGAAGAAACGGGTTGTCACCCAGCCGGATACCGTCAGGAACAGACCAACGGCGGCCATAAGAATCATGCCGGTGCGCAGTTTTTTCTCCGTGCGCTTGATGACTGCCGTCACAACGCCTGCCGCCAGCAGGACCAGGCCCGCCAGGGAGCCCCAGCGCAGGATTTCATCCCAGATAAGCAGGGAGTCAGGTGTGCCCAAAACATAGTTGCGGTATACAATAAACAGATAAATCTCGGCGGCCATGCCCAGCAGGAACACGTTGAATACCCGCTGGAGAGCCAGGTTTTCCTGCTTCTCACGTTCCGCCCGCTTTTGACTGATGGGTTTCTTAGCCATGTAGTAAAACCTCCGGAAGGATGTTGCGCAAAGGGGGACAGCCCCTGCCAAAGCCGGAAAACGGGCAAAAAAAGACCCTCCGGCGCAAAATGCGTATCCATTCTACCAGATTTGCATCTGTTTGGCAAGGGAAAAACCGGTCAACCGGGAAAAGGGCCGGCGGGCCCGGCAAAAAAGCCGGCCCGCCGGGAATAAACGGCAGGATAATCGATCAGTTGATCTGACGGCGGCGGGAGAGGTTGATGGTGCCCTCCTGCATGTTGCCGATCATATCCAGGCTCTTGCCGGTACCTTCGGCCACGCAGGCAATGGCGTTCTCCGCCACGGTGGTGGCGATGCCGGTGCGGGAGGTGATGAGCTTGTCAAAGCCCTCCACCAGGCTGCCGCCGCCGGTCATGACGATGCCGTTGGTGGACACATCGGCCACCAGCTCCGGGGGGGTCCGCTCCAGGACGGAGTGGATGCTCTCCAGGATCCGCTCAGCAGGCTCTTCAAAGGCCTCCAGCATCTCAGCGGAGCTGACAGTGATGGTCTTGGGCAGGCCGGTCAGGAGGCAGCGGCCCTTCACATCCATGAAGGTCTCCTCCTCCTTGGGGTACACGCAGCCGATGGCAATCTTCATCTTCTCAGCAGTGCTCTCACCCACCAGGATGTTGTGCTTGCGGCGCATATACTTGATGACAGCCTCATTGAACTGATCGCCGGCCACCTTGATGGAGGCGGACTCTACCACGCCGCTGAGGGAGATGACGGCGATGTCGGCGGTACCGCCGCCGATGTCCACCACCATATGGCCGTCAGGCTTGGTAATGTCGATGCCGGCGCCGATGGCGGCGGCTACGGGCTCCTCAATGAGGAACACACGACGGCAGCCGGCCTGGATACCGGCGTCCACCACAGCGCGCTCCTCTACTTCGGTAATGCCGGAGGGGACACAGATGATGACCCGGGGCTTGAAGAGCATAAAGCCTGCCACCTTGCGGATGAATTCCCGCAGCATCCGCTCAGTCATGTCGTAGTCGGAGATAACGCCTTCCCGCAGGGGACGAATGGCGATAATGTTGCCGGGGGTACGGCCCAGCATCTGACGGGCTTCCTCGCCCACCTTCAGAAGCTTGCCGGTGTTCTTGTCCATGGCCACCACAGAGGGCTCGTTGAGGACAATGCCCTTGCCCTTGACGTATACCAGAACGGAAGCGGTACCCAGATCGATACCGATATCTTTCGCAAACGTGAACATAGTTACCTTCCACCTCGTAATCTCTATTGTTAGCAAAATCCTTGCTTATACTCTAAAAAATCATTATACCGGGAGGTACCAAAATTTGCAAGCAATTACAGGAACTTTTTCCCACAAATTTAGGCCAAACTTTGGGGAAAATCCTGTGCTGGACGCAAATAAACCGGTGGGAAAGGGATTTTCTATCGGACAGGGCCCGCCAGGGCGGCGCATACCACGCTTTCCGCCCCTGCGTCCATCAGGCACCGGGCGCAGGCGGCCATGGTGCTGCCGGTGGTGACCACGTCGTCAATAAGGAGGAACCGTTTTCCCATAGCCCGCTGGGGCTGGGGGACGATATAAGCGCCCAGCACGTTGGCCCGGCGCTCCGCAGGAGTTTTGACGGTGGACTGGGGCGGATTGTTCCGTATTTTCCGCAAAACCGGCAGGGCGGGCACACCCCACAATTTGGCGCATTCCTCCGCCAGGAGCCGGGCCTGGTCGTAGCCTCTCCAGTAGTTGCGCCAGAGGCTCACGGGGACAAAGGTGACGGCGTCGAAGCCGCCGGGAAACTGCTCTGCCGCCGCCTGGGCCACATACCGGGCAAAGACCCTGGCCCGCTGGGGCTTGCCCTGGAATTTCAGGGCGTGGACGCCCCGGCGGACCATGTCCTCATACCGCAGAGCCACGGCACAGGGAAAGCCGTCCACGTGGCGCAGCTGCTCATTGCCGGTGGTAAAGGGCAGGCTGGCCCGGCAGGCGGGGCAGAGACCGTCGTTTTTACGGCCTGGCAGCGGCCTGACCGGATGGTCCGGCGGTGTGCCGTCGGCAGCCCCTAACCCAGTGTCAGGGTCGATCAGCGTGCCGCAGAAGGCGCACTTGGGCGGGAACAATAGGTTTAGTATGGCTTCTCCGGTGGACATGGGTTCACCTCAATTTCTTTTTTGTTACGGAGGATACCGGGGCTCCCCGCCCCGGACCCGGGTGACTTTTTGTACGCACAAAAAGTCACCAAAAAGGCGCCGGGGAGACCCCGGACCCCCTCTTTTTATCCAATCGGACGCTCCCAGACTTGGCCGGTGCGCTGCCACTGAATCACCGGTCCCTTCGGGCATCCGATCTGTGCCGGGTTTCTCGCCGGACTTCGGCTGTCGCCCTTTTAAAAGGGATAGATGCTTCTGGTGTGCCGGACGAAGTCAGCCCTTCTTCCGGGGATAGGGCTTCCGCTCGTTGGTCAGATCCAAAAGATAATCTACACTGGTGTCGAAGAAAATGGCTAGTTTTTTTAGTGTGGCCAGCGGAATATTAACAATTTCCCGCTCGTAGTCAGAATAAGTCGTTTGATGCACCTGCAAAATTTCTGCCATATCTGCTTGTGTCAGATCCCGGTCTTCCCGGAGACCCCGCAGCCGCTCCAGCATACCATCACCTTTTTCTGGTCAATATTATTATTTCTTCCTGGGATAGGGCTTCTTTTCGTCGGTCAGGCCCGCCAGATAGTCCATACTGGTGTCCAAAGCCAGGGCAATCCGCTTGAGCTGCTCGAAGGTGTAGTACCGCTTGCCATTCTCCAGTTTGGAGTAGTCGCTTTGGTCGATCCCGGTTAGCATCTGCATTTTGATTTGGGTATAGCCCCGTTCTTTTCGGAGTTCTTGCAGTCTTGTCATATTTATGAGCTCTTTTTCCGGGGATAAGGTTTTATTTCATCGGTTAATTCCAGAAGATAATCCACACTAGTGTTAAAAAAGATAGCCAGCTTTTTCAGCGTGGCCAGCGGAATATTCAAATTTCCACGTTCATAATCGGAGTAGGTGCTTTGGTGTACTTTCAAAATTTCCGCCATGTCTGTCTGGGTTAAATCCCGATCTTCCCGCAGGCCTCGCAGCCGTTCTATCATCGAAATCACCTCGATGATAGTATGCGTTATGGGTATATCCCATACCC
>JAGHHM010000025.1 GCA_017887695.1 Oscillospiraceae bacterium
ACGCCCAGAACCCGACGTATATCAATACAGTATGGGGTTATGGGTACAAGTGGGGATTCTGATCCCGGCTGTCGGGGCGTTGTCCTCGGCCGCCGCGGCTGCGGCGTACAAGTCTTTGCCGTAAGGCAAAGCTTGGAACCGGCGGAATTCATTTCCGACGGTTAGAGTGAAACGGGGCCCCCGCCGGAGAATCTCCGACGGGGAACAACGCCCAGAACCCGACGTATATCAATACGGTATGGGGTTATGGGTACAAGTGGGGGTTCTAAGCCCGGCTGCCAAGGCGTTATCCTCGGCCGCCGCAGCAGCGGCGTACAAGTTTTGCCCTAAGGCTGGGTGGCGCGCCGGGCCTGGCAAGACTTGGACTGAATACCGTGACATGGCAATAAGATACCATACCGGAAGGAGGAGAGGCCATGGATGTGAAACCGAGGAAAATAGAGATCACTGGCCTCCGCAAGCGGTGGCTCATCAGCTCCTTGAGCCCCATCCTTGTGGTGCTGCTGCTGGTGGCGGGCACCTTCTGTGCTGGTATGGCCAATTACTACTATAATATGATGCTGGATGGCCTGAAAACCCGGGCCACCCATGCCAGCGACTATTTCAACAATTACAGCATGAATACCTATGCCTCCTTCTACCAGGCTGCCGCCACCTACACGGAGGAGTTTGCGGAGAAGGACTATCTGGAGCTTCAGTTTATCGGGACCAGTGGAAAGATTATCATCAGCTCCTACGGTCTTACCTCCGGATTGTCTCCCGGCACATCAGATATCACGGACGCCCTTCAGACTGGGGAAATCAGCTCTTACCGGGGCGTGGATCCGCTGACAGGGGAGCATATCATGTCCGTGTGCGCACCGCTGCTGTTCAACGGCAGGCCTGTGGGCGTTATGCGGTACGTGACTGCCATGACCGCCGTTCAGCGGGAGATCCTGATCACTGCCGGTGTGGCGGTGGGACTGCTGGTTTTGTGCCTGGTGATGGTGTATGTGTCCAATATGGTGTTTATCAACAACGTAGTGGAGCCGGTGGCAGAGGTAACGGCTACCGCCAAGCGTATTGCCGGCGGCAGCTATGGTACCCAGATGGAGAATCACTATCGGGACGAGATCGGCCAGCTGATCGACGCCATCAATGATATGTCCACCCAGATCAGCAAGGGGCAGAAGATCAAATCAGAATTTATTTCCTCTGTGTCCCATGAGCTGCGGACGCCCCTTACCGCCATCAATGGATGGGGTGAGACGCTGATGGCTGATACCGGCGGGGATCCGGAACAGCTGCGCCGGGGGGTGGGGATCATCCTTAAAGAGTCCCGCCGCCTGACCTCCATGGTGGAGGAGCTGCTGGACTTCTCCAAGATGGAGGATGGACGGTTTACCCTGAGTATCGAGCAGGTGGATCTCCAGGCGGAGTTTGAGGACGCCATTTATACCTATCGGGAGCTGTTCAAGCAGGAGGCCATTGAGCTCAATTACGATGGCGGGGACGAGGTGTTTGACCCCATTCCCGGCGATCCGGAGCGGCTCAAGCAGGTGTTCTGCAATGTGTTGGACAACGCCGCCAAGCATGGCGGAGCAGGTAAGCGGATCGACGCGGCCATTCGGGGCACCGAGGATGGCATCACCATTACGGTACGGGATTATGGCCCCGGTATCCCCGAGGACGAGCTGCCCTTTGTCAAGCAGAAGTTCTATAAAGGCTCCTCCAAGGCCAGAGGCAGCGGGATTGGCCTTGCGGTGTGTGATGAGATCATTCACCTGCACGGCGGCACCTTTGTCATCGGCAATGCCGATGGCGGCGGCTGTGTGGTGATTATCACGCTGCCAAGGGCATAATTTTCGAACATATGTTGCATGTCGGGCGGGAGTGTGGTAAGATAACAGGGAACCGCGCCCGGCCTGCTTTATGTGCCATGGCGCTTTTGCGCCTTTGGCGGATCAGAGAAACAGTAAGGAAAGGTTACACAAATCTATGGCAGATAAGCAATCCTGCGCCTTCCGCACCACCATTGGCGGACAGGCGCTGATCGAGGGAATTCTGATGCGGGGGCCGGAGAAGCAGGCCATTGTGGTCCGTGGGCCCGAAGGGCTGGTGATCCGGGAGGAGGAGCTCAAGCTCATCCGGGATAAGTACCCGATTTTGGGCCTGCCCCTGATCCGGGGCAGCGTGACGTTCCTGGACAGCATGGTCAAGGGCGTCAAGGCCCTGATGTTCTCTGCCGACTACTACCCTGAGGAAGCCGGCGTGGAGGAGCCCTCCCGGTTTGAGCAGTGGCTGGACCGGAAGCTGGGCAATGAAAAAATGGAGAAGCTGGTGATTGCTTTTTCTGTGGTGATCGCTGTGGCTTTTTCTGTGGGCCTGTTTATGCTGCTGCCCACTTTTCTGGCCAGCTTTGTGGAGCTGTGGACAGGCAGCGTGCTGCTGCGGAACCTGGCAGATGCTCTGCTGCGAATTGGTCTGTTTATGGGGTATCTGATGCTGGTATCCCGGATGAAGGATATCCGGCGGGTATTTTCCTACCATGGCGCGGAGCATAAGACGACTTTTTGCTATGAGAAGGGCCTGGAACTGACAGTGGAAAACGTGCGGCCTCAGCCCAAGCACCATCCCCGCTGCGGCACCAGCTTCCTGCTGGTGGTGATCATCGTGGCTATTTTGATCAATACTGTGGTATTTGCCCTGTTCCCGGTGGGGAATGTGTTTTTGCGGATGCTGATTCAGCTGCTGCTGCTGCCTCTGGTGGTGGGCATCACCTACGAATTCAACCGCTATGTGGGCGGTCATGACAACCCTATTACCAATTTCCTGGCAAGACCCGGCCTCTGGATGCAGAACTTTACCACCTACGAGCCCGACGACAGCATGATCGAGGTGGCCATTGAGGCTATGAAGCGCGTGATTCCCGAGGAGAAGGGGAAGGACGCCTGGTAAGACGAAAATTCGACAACATATGGTAATATTCTGCTGTGATATTACTAATATCAATCAAAAGTAGGGCCTTGTGTGGCCTGGCAGGGAGAAAGAATGGCAACAACCTATAACAATCTGTACATGGATATCCGGCGGCAGCTCAAGCAGGCCGGTTATACCGGCGCCGGTCTGGAGGCCCGGGAGCTGGTCTGCTGCGGCAGCGGCAAGAACAGGGAGGAATTTTTCCGGGACGCGCAGTTATATGTCACGCCGGAGGTGGAGGAGAAGATCCTCAGCCTGGTGGAACGTCATCTCAATGGAGAGCCAGTGGCCTATCTGATCGGGGAGTGGGAATTCTACGGCCTGCCCCTGGACATCAGCGAAGCGGTGCTGATTCCCCGGGTAGATACGGAGGTATTGGCCCGGGAGGCGATTGACTATATCCGCACTTTGGGAAAATGCCGGGTGCTGGATCTGTGCGCCGGCAGCGGCTGCGTGGGGCTGGCCATTGCTGCCAATGCCCCGGAGGCCCGGGTGCTGCTGGGAGAGATCTCTGAACCGGCGGTGCGGATCTGCCGGCAGAATATCCGGCGCAATAACCTGACCGGACAGGTGTCGGTGATGGCCATGGATGCCAAGGCGGCTCCCTCCCGGGCTCTGGGTGAGTTTCAGTGTATCGTCAGCAACCCGCCCTATATCCCCCGGGCGGATATTGAAACCCTGGATCACTCTGTAAAGGATTTTGAGCCTCACCTGGCCCTGTGCGGCGGGGAGGATGGCTACGATTTTTATACCGCCATTATCCGCCTTTGGAAAACGGCCCTGGTGGTCGGCGGCCGGCTTTACTTTGAGGTGGGCATTGGCCAGGCGGATACCGTGCTGCGGATGATGCGGGCAGAGGGCTTCGGTGATATTAACGTAGTGCAGGACGACCAGGGGATTCCCCGGGTAGTGTACGGCACGCTGATGGATGAGATCTGATTTCACCGCAGCCCCCAAAAACGGAAAACTGACAGCAGTTAATTTTACAGCAAGGAGAGAAGAGAGATGGCAGAGAAGAAAACGGCGGCCCCTAAGTCCGCCGCGCCGGCCAGCGACAAGAAGCTGGCCATTCAAAGCGCCATGAACCAGATCGAGAAGATGTACGGCAAGGGCTCCATCATGCGCCTTGGCGATCAGATGGAGCAGATGAACATTGAGACCATTTCCACCGGTTCTCTGGCCCTGGATCTGGCGTTGGGGATCGGCGGTGTACCCCGGGGAAGAATTATTGAGATTTATGGTCCTGAGTCCTCTGGTAAAACCACCCTGGCCCTGCATATCCTGGCTCAGGCCCAGAAGCAGGGCGGTGAGGTGGCCTTTGTGGACGCTGAGCACGCCTTGGATCCCTCCTATGCCCGGGCGCTGGGAGTGAATATTGAGGATATGCTCATTTCCCAGCCGGATACCGGTGAGCAGGCCCTGGAGATTACCGAGGCTCTGGTCCGCTCCGGCGCGGTGGATGTAGTGGTGGTGGACTCGGTGGCGGCCCTGGTGCCCCGGGCGGAGATCGAGGGCGAAATGGGGGACAGCTATGTGGGCCTCCATGCCCGGCTTATGAGCCAGGCCCTGCGGAAGCTGGCCGGCGCCATCAATAAGACCAACTGCATTGTGGTGTTCATCAACCAGCTGCGGGAAAAGGTGGGCGTTATGTACGGCAACCCGGAGGTCACCACCGGCGGCCGGGCCCTGAAGTTCTATGCC
>JAGHHM010000190.1 GCA_017887695.1 Oscillospiraceae bacterium
AGGGCCAATATTGACCAGCTGGTGATCGTAGCTTCCCAAGCAGTTCCTGTGACTGATCCCTTCCTCATCGACCGGGTGATCGCAATTGCGGAAGGGAAAGGCTGCGAAAGCGTGATCTGCGTCAACAAGTGTGACCTGGCGCCCGGGGACAGCCTGGCGGACATCTACCGTGCCGCCGGTTTTCCCACCGTCACCCTCAGCGCCCAGACGGGGGAGGGTGTGGAAGAGCTGCGCCGGATCATCGCCGGAAAGGTATGCGCCTTTACAGGGAACTCCGGCGTTGGGAAGTCCAGCCTGCTCAATGCCCTGGAGCCGGAGGCGGCCATTCCTACGGGGGATGTGAGTGAAAAGCTGGGCCGTGGACGGCATACCACCCGGCATGTAGAGCTGTTCCGTCTGGGAAGCGGTACCCTGGCGGCGGATACACCGGGCTTTTCCTCCTTTGACGTGGATCGGATGGAGCTGTGCCGGAAGGAGGAGCTGGCGGAGCGCTTCCGGGAGTTCGCTCCCTACCGGGATGAATGCCAGTTCCAGGACTGCGCCCACATCAAGGAGCGGGGCTGCGCCGTACTGGCGGCGGTGAAGGAGGGGAAGATCCCCCCCAGCCGCCATGACAGCTATGTCCGGCTTTACCGTCAGGCGGAGGAGATCCCCGACTGGCAGCGGCCATAAAACCATGAATCGGCAGGACGCGTTTGAAGCGCGTCCTGTCTTTTTTTGTCCCCAGAAACCCAAATTCATCTGGTGACATCCCGTAGTTTTCCGCCATATACTGGATTAGATTGATGAGGAGGGGAGGCATAGTCAAATGGGTATCGTGGTGGTACGTTCCCCCAAATGTCTGCGGGGTCTGCTGCGGAGAATGTTCGGCCTGGGCCGGTGAGGGTCATATCGGTTCCCCTGTCCGCATATCATGTTCCAAAGCCAGGCGCTATCACCAAAATGGAACAGGAGAGGACGTACATGGAACTGGAATTTGACCGCGACGTTATGGAGGGCTATCAGGTCATAGCCGACGACACCATCTGCCAGGAGGAGACGATGGAGGCCATCGTCCCGGACGCCTGCCCGGACATTCTGCATATTACGGCGGTGTGCGGGCAGGCATTCCTCAACCAGAGGCAGGCCAGGGAAGGGCTGGCCTGGGCCAGCGGCGCAGTCCGGGCGGTTGTTTTGTACCGGCCGGAGGAAGGGGGCGGCTTGCGCCGGATGGAGGTGGCTTTGCCCTTTTCCGCCCAGATGGAGGCTCCCGGGCTGACGGAGGAGGGGGCGGTACACGCCCGCGTCCGGATCCGAAGTGCCGATGCCCGGGCGCTGAACCCGAGAAAGGTGCTGGTTCGGGCGGAGGTGGCGGTGGAGCTGACCGCCTTCCAGCCCTGGCGGCAGGAGGTATGCCAGAGTGTACGGGAGCCGGAGGAGCACGGGGTGCAGCAGCTGTGCCGCCAGGAGGAGACCTACCATCTCTGCGCCGTAGAGGAGAAGCCCTTCCACTTCGGAGATCAGATTCGCTGCGGCGGGGAGGAAGGGGCTCAGCTGGTGTGCTGCCGGGTAGTCCCTGTGTGCAGGGAGAGCAAGCGCATTGGCAGCCGGCTCATTTTCAAGGGTACGGCGGAAATCCAGCTGCTCACTCAGCAGCCTGGAGGTGCTTTGGCCGCCTTCCATGAATCCCGGGATTTTTCCCAGGTGATGGAGCTGCCCGCCCTGGGAGAGGGCGGAGACTGCCACGTATCCGTGGAGGTGGCGCAGCTGTGCTGCCAGCCGGGAGGAGAGGACGGCCGCACCTGGGAGGTGGACATGGATCTGGTGGCCCAGGCCCAGGTATGGTGCCGCCGTCCTCTGACCCTGCTGCAGGATCTGTATAGTACCGGTTACGATACCCAGGTGGAGCGGGAGGAGCAGCGTCTGGGACGCCTGGTGGAAGCTCCCGTTCGCAGCCTGGGGGTGCGGGAGCTGCTGGAGACCGGAGCTACCCCCAGAACGGTGCTGGACAGCTGGGTGACCCTGGGACAGCTGAGCCGCCGGAGAGAGGGGGAGCAGCTGGTGCTGGAGGGAGAGGCCGGAGTGACGGTCCTTTGCCTGGACGATGGGGAAGAGATCCAGGCGGTTCAGCGTACCATCCCCATCAACTGCCGGGTGGACGCCCCCCAGGGCGCCAGATGCTTTTGCCGCCTGGCACCCCCGGCGGAGGTATATGCCGCACCTACCGCGGGAGGCGTAGAGGCCAGATTCACCGCGGAGGTGGAATGCCTTATCCTTCAGGAACAGGGAACCTCCTGGGTGCGCTCTGCCGCCCTGGGCGAGACCAGAAGCAAAGGAGAAGGAGAGCAGCCCTCTGTGGTGCTGCGTTTGGCCGCTCCCGGCGAGGGACTGTGGGAACTGGCCAAGGCCTACGGTACCACCACCCAGCAGATCCTCCAGGCCAACGAACTGGAGGAAGAGGAACTGCCTTCCGGCCGGATGCTGCTGATCCCCAGTGCCCGGTAAACGCCTGACACTTCCGCGCCGAAGGCCGCCCCTTCGGCGCATGTTTTCACCAGGGAAGTGGACAGGGGCATATCCCGGGGGCATGGCCCATATAGTGTATGGAAACCACCGGCTCACTGGGCCGAAGGAGGAATTCAAGTGGAAGATCGCAAAATCTACGAGGATATCGCGCTTCGGACGGAGGGCGACATCTACATTGGCGTGGTGGGGCCGGTTCGCACAGGAAAATCCACCTTTATCAAGCGCTTCATGGAGGCACTTATCATCCCCAACAT
>JAGHHM010000191.1 GCA_017887695.1 Oscillospiraceae bacterium
AAATAAGTAAAGCAGCATATACCGCCGCCATCCCACGGCTCCGGCGGCGGCGATTGCCGCCCATAACAGCGTCCAGCAGCAGCCGCAGCCGCACAGCACACAGCAGCTTAAGCATCCTCTGCCTCCAGTTCCAGGAAAACCGTCTCCAGGGACTGGTCCCCCTTGACCTCTTCCATAGGTCCCTTTGCCACTAAACGACCATTTTTAATAATTGCCACCTGGTGGCATAGCCGCTCCGCCACCTCCAGTACATGTGTGGAAAAGAAGATGGCGCCTCCCGCCTGGCACAACTCACCCATAACTCCTTTGAGCAGATGGGTGGCTTTGGGATCCAGGCCTACAAAAGGTTCGTCCAAAATCAACAGCTTCGGCTGATGGAGCAGTGCGGAGATAATGGCCAGCTTTTGCTTCATTCCGTGGGAATAGGCACTGATAGGCTGGCCCAGATCCTGGGTCAGCGCGAACATCTCGCCATAGCGCCCAATCCGCTCCCGGCGCTCCGCCTGGCCGACGCCAAACACATCCCCAATAAAGTTTAAATACTTTACACCCGTCATAAAATCGTATAAATCCGGATTATCTGGTAAATAAGCCAGCTGCCGTTTGCAGGCAATGGGGTCCTTTCTGACCGACACACCTCCCACCAGGATTTCTCCGCTGTCAAAGGGCAATATCCCACAGCAGGCCTTGATCGTGGTTGTTTTTCCTGCACCGTTGTGGCCAATAAAACCACAGATTTCGCCAGGACGAATATGCAAGGTGAGGTCGTCCACTGCTACTTTGCTGCCATACCGCTTGCTCAAATGCTGAATTTCTAACATGTGATGTCCCCTTCTTTCCCGTTTCTGTCACAAAACCGCTGCGCAAAGTATGACCCCGGTCACAACCCACGCAATTCCCGGTATCAGGTAAAGCCGCCATATGCCACCCTTTTCCTGTCCCGTTACTTTTACAATTTGGAACGCCTGGATCAGCACAAACAGCCCTGGGATCCCAATAACCGCCCAGACTTTAGGCAGAAAACCATTTGCCTGGCCCCGTATATCAAAATGTATCGGGACCTGCTGCGGAAGCCGGTTATATGCCAGTAAGAAGGCCGCCAGAGGCAGTAAACAGAGAATCATTCCCATCACCTTATGCTTCTTCATCGTTCTCTCTCCCTATATTTAGAATCTTGTCTAAACGTAAAATACCACACCCCAACCGACCTGTCAACATTTATTTCGATGTTCTTCTAATTGTTCTGGTGGAAGCCGCCTTAAGACGATGCAAAAAATGCTTCCCGGCCTATACAGGCCAGGAAGCATTTTTACTTTACAGTTCTTTCTGTTAAATCCTCAGCGGACAATGCCGTTCTCATAGACTGCCTTCATGGCCTTATAGGTCATATAGCAGTCCAGCTTGGACACCACCTCAAAGGGGGCGTGCATCGCCAGGACAGGCACGCCGGCATCCAGTGTATCGATATTCCGGTTGGCCATATAAGCCGCCACGGTACCGCCGCCGCCGGCGTCCACCTTGCCCAGCTCCGCCATCTGCCAGATAGCGCCGTTTTCATCAAAAATCCGACGGACATACGCCACCAGCTCTGCAGTGGCGTCGCTGGCCCCGGCCTTGCCGCGGCTGCCGGTGTACTTGCACAGGCCCACGCCATAATTCACCCGGGCGCTGTTACGCTTCTCATACACATCGGCAAAGTTGGGGTCGAAGGCGGCCGTCACGTCGGCGGAGAGGCAGAAAGCATTCTCCAGGCACACCCGCAGAGGAACGCCCTGGCTGTCGCACAGGTCCTCAATAAAGGTATCAAAGGCAGCAGTCTGCATACCGCTGACGCCAACGGAGCCAATCTCCTCCTTGTCCGCCAGGATGCACACCGCAGTCCGCGCGGGGGTGCCTTCCAGGTCAAACATCGCCTTCATAGCGGCATAGCCGCAGACACGGTCATCATGGCCATAGGCACCGATGAGGCTGCGATCCAGACCAATATCAGTAGCGTTCACCGCAGGCACCGCCTCCAGCTCAGCGGAAATAAAGTCCGCCTCAGTGAAGCCGTACTTCTCATAGAGAAGCTTCATAACCTGCAGCTTTACCCGGTCGCTTTCCTCGCCGGCCAGGGGCTCGCTGCCCACCAGCAGGTTCAGCTGCTCACCGGTGATGCCGTCGCTGAGGGGCTTCTTGCTCTGCTCAGCGCCCAGGTGGGGCAGCAGATCGTTGACCACCAGCTTGGGCTCATTGCCCTCCCCCAGAGCCACAGTAATTACAGAACCATCCTTCAGGGCCACCACACCATGGATCTCCAGGGGGATGGTCACCCACTGGTACTTGCGGATGCCGCCATAGTAATGGGTCTTGAGATAGGCCAGCTCACTGTCCTCATACAGGGGGGTGGGCTTGAGGTCCAGCCGAGGGCTGTCAATGTGGGCCGCTGTGATCTGTACACCCTTATCCAGGCCCTCGCTGCCGATTACGGCCAGCAGAAGCATCTTGCCCCGGTTATTCTTATAAATCTTGTCGCCAGCCTTCAGAGCCATGCCCCGGACATAAGGCTTGAAGCCAAGGGCCTCCGCCTGGCGGATCCCCTCCGTGACACACTCCCGCTCAGTCTTGCCGGCATCCAGAAACGCCTTGTAGCTCTCGCAGTAGGCGTTCATGGCGGCCCGCTCACTCTCCGGCATCCGATCATAGCCGTTCTTGGGCTCGCAGAGCACTTTCTCTTTCCATTCCTTGTTGTCCATTTGTCTTACTCCTCTCAATCTTCATTCGTTAAGTCCGCGAAAAACGAATAGATTAACTGATCAAACTCTGCCTTACTCCCGGCTCTGTTTTCCAGGAGAAAGGTACAGTTCCGGCGATAGAACTTGTCCGGTTTCTGGGCGGCAATACGGGCCTTGGCCCGTTCTTCACTGATGCCGTCGCGGGCCATGATCCGCTTCATGCGGACATCCGGCGCAGCCGTCAGAGCCACGGTCCAGTCGCACAAATCGCCCAAGCCTGATTCTATCAGATTAATCGCATCAATGACAAGCCCTTTCTTCGTACAATTCTCAATTTTTTGTTTGACGGCGGAGGACACCGCCGGATAAACCAAGGCATTGAGCTTGTCCAGAGCGGCAGGGTTGCCGAAAACGATATCCCCCAGCGTCCGGCGGTCCAATTGCCCATCAGGCAGGAACACTTGGCCAAAGGCCTCCCGGATTCCCTGACGAAGACCTTGATCACGGGCAAGCAGCTGGTAGTACAGCGCGTCACAGTCCACCACCTGAAAGCCCAGCCGCTCCAGGGCAGTCAGGGCCGTGGTCTTTCCGGAGCCGGTAGGGCCGGTGATACCGATAACGGTCATTCCTCCCCCTCCCCCAGGTCTACCACCTGAAAGCCCGCCGCCTTCTTCAGGCGGTTGGCAATGGCAAGGCCCAAACCCTCGTCTCCGGGACACTGGGCAAAAATGGCGGTGACATCGGTCTCGTCAAAAGCACGCAGGGCGTCGAACACCCGACGGGCCTGCTCTCCCCTGTCCTGAACAGAACCGATATCGTGGACCACACAGCCAGGGAAGTCTCCTACGTACTCACTGAAAGCGATTACGCCGGTGTGCTCTCCCAGATTCCGGCGTATGTACCGGGCAGTGCGGCGGCTGTCCCCGGTAACCACTGTTACCGGAGCCTTAGGCGCATAGTGACGGTATTTCATTCCGGGAGCCTTAGGCCGTTCTCCGGCGGACAGCAGAGCTACCACTGCCTTGTCCACGGCCACCTCTCCCAGCACCTCCTTCAGAGCTTCCAGAGGCAATCCGCCGGGGCGGAGAAGCCGGGGAATGGGGCAAGTCAGATCAATAATGGTGGACTCCACCCCTACGCCGCAGGGGCCGCCGTCCACGATACCGTCAATACGGCCATCCATATCCTCGATCATGTGCCGGGCGCAGGTGGGACTGGGGCGTCCGGAAAGATTCCCCGAAGGCGCCGCCACCGGTACCTGGGCCACCTCAATGATGGCCAGCGTCACCGGATGGTTAGGGCAGCGGATCCCCACCGTGTCCAGGCCGCCGGTGGTGGCGTTGGGCACATTGGCCCGCCGCTGTAAAATCATGGTCAAGGGGCCAGGCCAGAACCGTCGGGCCAGCTCATAGGCCGTCGGCGGAACATTCCGGCAGTACCGGGTCAGCCAGGAGGCTGAGGGAATGTGGAGAATCAAGGGGTTGTCCTGGGGCCGTCCCTTGGCCTCAAAAATGTGGGTGACTGCCTGGGTGTTGAGCCCATTGGCCCCCAGGCCATACACCGTCTCTGTTGGGATTCCCAGAAGGCCGCCCCGGCGGATAATCTCCGCCGCAGCCTGAATCTCCTCCCGCTGGGCATCAGGATCCGTAATGTGAAAAATCTGCGTTTTCATCCCTTATTCGCTTCGCTCTCTGTTTAGATTATTCCTTGTCTTCTCCCGCCGACGCAAGTTTTGCCGCCTGATCCGCTGTGGTCAGGGCGTCAATGATGGGATCGAGGCCGCCATTTATCACCGCATCGATATTGAAGTTCTTATTATCGCCGGTGAGGCGATGGTCTGTTACCCGCCCCTGGGGGAAATTATAGGTGCGGATCCGCTCACTGCGGTCACCGCTGCCTACCTGGCTGCGGCGCTGGGCGGCAATAGCGGCGTTCTGCTTCTCCAGCTCCGCCTCGTAGAGCTTGGTCCGCAGGATCTTCATGGCCCGATCCTTGTTCTTGTACTGGCTGCGCTCGTCCTGGCACTCCACCACCACGCCGGTGGGCAGGTGGGTGATGCGGATAGCGGACTCCGTCTTGTTGACGTGCTGGCCGCCGGCGCCGCTGGAGCGGAAGGTGTCGATCTGGAGGTCGTTGGGATTGATGGTGAACTCCACTTCCTCCGCCTCCGGCAGCACCGCCACCGTGGCCGCCGAGGTCTGGATCCGGCCGGAGGATTCCGTCACCGGCACCCGCTGGACCCGGTGGGTACCGCTCTCATACTTGAGGCGGGACCAGGCCCCCTCCCCCTCCACTGTAAAGCTGATTTCCTTTAATCCGCCTAGTTCCGTTTCGTTGGCGTTGGCTACTTCCAGCTTCCAGCCCCGGCTCTCCACATACATAGTGTACATCCGGAACAGATCCGCGGCAAAGAGCATGGCTTCCTCCCCGCCTACGCCGCCCCGGATCTCCATAATGACATTGCGGCTGTCGTTGGGATCCTTAGGCAGCAGGAGGATCTTCAGCTCCTCCCGCAGCCGTTCCCGCTCACCCTTGGCCCGCTGGAGCTCCTCCTGAGCCATCTCCTTCATCTCCGGGTCGCTGAGTAACGCCTGAGCGTCCCGCAGATCATCCTCCACCCGGCAGTAAGCCTGATAGGCCTCCACCACCGGTGTCAGCTCCTTTTGCTCCCGGGTGAGTTTGGCCAGACGTGCCGGATCGGCGTAAACCGAAGGGTCCTCCAGTTGGCTGACCAGGGCCTCATAGCGGTCGGCAATCTCCTTGAGCTGTCCCAGCATATCAGGTATCCTCCCGATCATCCCGGAGCCCCGCCAGGAATTCGTCCCGCCAGAAGGAGGAGCCCACCGTGCCGCACTGAATGGAGACTGCCCGCTCCCGGGGCTTGGGCACATAGAGATCCATCTGGTCAAAGACCTGCTCATACCGGTTTTCACTGGCCCTGGTAATCACATAAGCCACTCTCTTAAGCTCTTCCCCAAACTGAAGCAGGAAGCTGCGCATGGGAGCGCTGCACCGTCCCGCCCACACAGGGGTACCCAGAATCACTAGGTCATATTCTGAAAGAGGCAGCGCCGTCTCCGGCTTGTTCACCGGGGAAACCTTTCGTGACATGGCCTGCATCCCGCTGTACAACCATCCCGCCAAGCCGGAGCGGTTGATACCGTCCTCCAGTTTTACTGCCTCGCAGCCCAGTTCCTTGGCAATATCCTGCATCAGCGTCTCGGTTTTCCCGGTACGGCTGTAATAGACACATAAAATTTTGGACATCTCATTGTCCTCCTAATTATGAAATTCCGTTACGGAAGCAGCACCTGCGCCGCCACGGCGAAGGCCTCCCGAATGAAATAGTTGACCGTCAGAGGCCAGTAGGCCTCCGGCATATGGGCCGCCACCGGCACCATCCAGGGAACCCCCCATAGAAGATGGGCTCGGCAGAGGTGGTAGTCGCTGGTGACCACGGCGATATTGGAGGTTACATCAATTCCATTGTCATGAAGCATCGCTATGGAAAATTCAATATTCTCCTCCGTGTTGTCCGCCTGGTCCTCCAAAAAGA
>JAGHHM010000026.1 GCA_017887695.1 Oscillospiraceae bacterium
ACGTGTTGTCCTGCTACATAGACCGCGCCCTCTCCGCCAAGACCGACAACCGCCCCGAATTTCAGCGGATGATTCGGGACAGCGCCGGGGGCCTGTTTGATGTGGTGCTGGTGTGGAAACTGGACCGCTTTGCCCGCAACCGCTACGACAGCGCCCATTACAAAGCGATTTTGAAGAAGAACGGCGTCAAGGTGGTGTCCGCAAGGGAAACGATTGCCGAGGACAGCACCGGGATTCTGCTGGAGAGTATGCTGGAGGGCTATGCCGAATTTTTCAGCGCCGAGTTGTCCGAGAAAGTACAGCGGGGGCTGATGGAGAACGCCCTCAAAGGGAAGAACAACGGCGGGGGGATTCCGCTGGGCTATGTGCTGAACCACCAGACGCAGAAGCTGGAAATAGACCCCCTGACCGCCCCTCTGGTGGTGGAGATTTTCACCCGCTATGCCGACGGGGAGACCGTGCGCTCCATCGTGGACGACCTGAACGAGCGGGGGCTTCGGAACCCAAGGGGAAAGCCGTTCCGCCTGAACAGTTTCAGCGGACTGTTGACGAATCGGAAGTACATCGGGGAATATCAGTACAAGGATGTGGTCATCCCCGGCGGTGTCCCGGCCATCGTCCCCCAAGAACTCTTTGACCGGGTGCAGAGGCGCAAGGAGCGCAACCGGCGCGCCCCGGCGGCGGCCAAAGCCGAGGTGCGGTATCTGCTCACTACCAAGCTGTTCTGCGGCAAGTGCGGGCGCATGATGGCGGGCGAGTGCGGCACCAGCCGCAAGGGGGTAAAACATCACTACTATAAGTGCGGAAGCGCCAAGCGGAAAACCGGGTGCGACAAGAAAGCCGTCCGCAAGGAGTGGATAGAGGACCTCGTGGTGGAGCATACCATGCGGATGATTTTCAACGACACGGTGGTGGACGATGTGGCGGCGCTGGTGGTGACGGAACAAGACCGGGAGAACACCGACCTGCCCGCCTTGCAGAACCAGCTGGCGCAGACGGAGCGGGGCATCGAAAATCTGCTCAACGCCATTCAACAGGGCATCTTCACCGCCTCCACCAAGCAGAGGCTAGACGAGCTGGAGGCAGCGAAAGAGGAGTTGACGGTCCGCATCCTCCAAGAGCAAATTGCCAAGCCCCGCATGACCGAGGAGGAGGTCCGCTTTTGGATTTGCCGATTCCGGGAACTGGACACCACCAAGGAGGAACACCGGCAGCGGCTCATTGACAGCTTTGTCAATGCGGTCTATGTGTACGACGATAACATTTTGCTGATTTACAATTACAAGGACGGACAAGAAACGGTCCCACTGAAAGAGGCGAATGATTCGGTTTTGTCTGGCTCCTGTGTACCAAAAGAGGAGGCTAAGAAAGATATTGGGCAGAAAAGCCCAGTGTTTTCAAGGCTTCCGAGGCCCGTAGATCAACGAATCTACGGGCCTCATTTTTTCGATATTTCAGTACTGGCTCTCCGTTCAGGTGGGACTCGAACCCGCATATTGAACGAAGAATCTGCAACGTGCTTTTGGCCGGGATCCTGGATGCAGGACCCCGGCTTTTCTATTTTATGAATCGACTGCGAGGTGTTCTGATGAAAAATAAGTATTTGACTGAGTTGTCCCGCCGGCTGAGCGTGGATGGGATCCAATCTGCCATCAAAGAGGATCGGCGGCTGGATGTATTCCTCCACGACCGGCCGGTCCTCTATGTGTCCCCGGCAAGCGACGTCTTCCTGCTGCCAGACGGGAGCCAAAACGAGGAGGCCAGTGAGCTGTACCATCAGGTCGCTGTGACAGCGGACGAGGTATATGGGTATGTGGAGGCCATGGAGAAGGCACTGCCCCTTCGTGCCTCTGGGCTCCATGAGGACTTTCGCCTGCTGGCGGATTTCGGCGGTGCGGTGCTGGCAGGGCAGGAACGGGGAAACGGGCTGGGATACCAGTTCGTCACCTGGGTCTGGGCCTATGAACGACAGGGGGTCTGCCACGGACACTACTATGAAGATGACTTTCAAAGCGCCAAGCAGGACTTCGCTGTCCGCTCTGGCCTGATCTCCAAGGCCCAGCTTTTCTCTCCGGAAGAATTGACAGAATTATACCGGGCCACAAACTTCCTGCTGGAGGAAGGACCTGAGCCAGAGGAGAAACCGCTGAAAGCGATCCAGGAAGCCAGAACAAAAATCGAATACACCGTCCCGGATCTTCAAACAAGGCTGGAACAGACACAGAGTCAGGAACCACAAATGAATTTATAAATCCAACGCTAAATCAAATGGGGGCCGTATTTTGCCGAGTGCAGAATACGGCCCCTTTTTGCATTTTGAGGAGAAATCAGACATGACCAGAAAGAGTGAATATAGCTGCCTGCCTCATGCTGCCGCGGTGGCGCAGATGCAGGCGCGCTCAGTTCTCCGCCAGGTGCGGGTCAGAGCCGCGCCCGCCTGCCCCCCAGAGCCGCCGCAGAAGCCGGTCTGCCGGCAGTTCTCCCGCTGTGAGGGGTGCCCCTATCCCGCCCACGGTTTCCTCTGCTGGGGCAGCGGGGATGACTGCATGCGCACCAGGGTAGAAAAACTGAATAGAGAGGAGAAGGCAAAGTATGAAAATCAAAGCGGCGCTCTATAACGCTGACCACCTGGAATATGGGCTTGTCACCATCCCCTTCCCCATCTCCCGGGATCAGTATGACGACACGATCAAGATGCTGGAGGCGCTGGATATCGGAGACCCGCGGGCAAGGGACTGCACGGTGGAGGAGATCGAGGGCAGCGCCCCCAGTCTGAAATGTCTGGAGGGGCGCAGGATCAATGTGGACGAACTGGACTACATGGTCAAGCGTCTGGACAGTTTTTCTGACGGGGAGCTGGCCCAGTTCCAGGGAATGGCAGTGAAGATGGGACTCTCCGATATGACCGACCTCATCAACCTGACCTTCTGTTGCCAGCAGGCCACGGTCATCACGGATTTTTCCGACTTGGAGCAGATCGGCCGGGAGCATTACATGAACCTCCACGGCGGCTGCGCCTCCATGGAAGAACTGGAACAGTTGGACGGTGTGGAGACCGCCCTGCTCCTGATCTCGGAGAATGAGGGTACCATCACCCCCTACGGGGTGGTCTACGACAACGGGATGCAGCTCAGTCAAGCCTACCAGGGCAGAAACTTTCCGGCGTATCTGTATGAGCGCAGCCTGATTGCTTTGACCTTGCGCCCCATCCACACGGACGCCAATGGTAGCGATGCCCTTTGGCTGTACCTCCCCACATCGGAACTCCAGATAGAACGGATGCTCTATCGGGATGGAATGGAAAGTGAAGATTTTGCGAGATTGGATGTTCAGGGCGATAATTTACCCGCTGCAGTCAAGACGGCCTGCGCCTTGGAGCAGGAGAGCGTCTTTGACCTCAATGCCATGTGCGCAGCTATCTCCAAGCTGACGCAGGCGGACCGCCTCAAGCTGGATGCCGCAGTGAGCTTTGCCAAACCGGAAAGCGCCGCTGAGATCCGCCGCTTGGCGGAAAATTTGGAGCTGTTCGATTTCATTCCCAATGTGAGCACCCCAGAGGAGTACGGCAGATATATGATCCAAGACTCCGGCCATTTCGACTACGACAGCAATCTGGACGAGTTTTATGATTATGGGAAGTACGGGCGCCGGTGCATGGAGCGGAAACAGGGGATGTTTACGGAGCAGGGCTATATCTCCTATCAGGGGGCTCTGTCACTGGAGGAGCTGATGCGGGAGGATCCCGGGGAACAATACCAGAGAGAGCAGGAGGAGTCTATGGGGATGGGGGGCCTCACCTGATGCGGAAGGAGACCGATCTTGCCAGGGTAAAGTCGATTGCCCATGTACTCCTCGATATGCCAATCGCGCAAACTTCATTTTCGCCGGCTATTGTCAGCCACCCATTTACAAGCACCGGGATCACCGCCACTCAGAACGAGGATGGCAGCTTCTCCATGGTCGACCTGCTCAACAAGGAAGAAGACCTCGCCACGTGGCGTGAGATGGTGGGCAAACAGATCGACAGTGCTGAAAATACCGCCCAGGTCTTTTTCCTCCTGAACAAGCCCTATTACCTGACCTTTCTCAAATTTACCGCTCCCGTTCTCTCTCAGGAGGATCTGGGCCAGTTGCTGGCTCATGCGTGGATCCTGGAGGAATGCCCCAATCAGGACCGCAATGTCAGCAAAAGAGAACTGCTGGCTCTATTCCGCTCCGTCCCGCCGGAGCTCCTAATGGACGAGGAGGAGCACACGGTGTACCGCTCTTTAGACGATCCCGTGACCGTTTATCGGGGCGTCACCTCCTACAACGCCAAAAATATCAAAGCGCTGTCCTGGACACTGGATCGGGAGACCGCAGAGTGGTTCGCCCACCGCTTCGGTGAGGAGGGCACCGTCTACGAGGCCCAGATCCCGAAGAAATACATCCTCGCCTTTTTCAACGGCAGAAATGAATCAGAAGTTGTGGTAGACCCCAAACATCTGGAACAGATCATGGAGTCCCCGGAGCCGGAGATGGGGATGCGGATGACCTGAATTTTCTCCACCTTTTGCGGTAGACTTTCGCCACAGGTTGTGGTATTGGTTGTGTTCACAAAACAGGAATGAGGTGATCCAAGTGAAAAAACAAAGCAGTTTCCAACAGACAAGCCCATTTGACCTGCGGCCCGCTTCCCGTGAGGAGGCGGGTTTGTTCTATTCCGACGAGGGCCAGGATACGGCGCTGGGCACCGTGGGCCACCTCCGCATGGACTTCGGTTCCAGCAGGAAAGTCTTCCATCACACCTGGTGGCCCCACAACGGCGACCGCTTCAACACGCCGGAATTCAAGGAGGCCCTGCAGGAATTCGTGGACGCCATGCGGCAGAACGGCCCGCTGAAGGACTTAGCAACTATGAGCTCCTACTGCTGGCGAAACGGAGGTGAACTCACGAAAAATGACCGCATATACGGATTTATCGCGGAAACGGAGCAATACCGTTTCTGTTTGCGCTGCACCCCCAGGCCGGGTGAATACCAGGGCTACCTCTACTGCTACGACCTCCGCCAGCAGGAGCTGGCCCGTCAGAACAGGTTGGTAGGCCGGGTGACCTTCGCCAGCGGTGAGAAGCAGGAATTCACCGATGCGGGTCTGTACCTCCAGGCCATCCGGGAGGAACTGCCATTCCGGGACACCACGGGTTTCCGGCATGAGACACTGACGGACGATCCCCAGGTGCGGAAAGCAGCAGATGACATCCTGCTGGACTTCGCCGGGGAGGAAAATCCCCGCCGGGCCTGCAACTACGGGCTGACGGAGGCCGGTAAGCAGGCCCTGCGGGATACCGCCGATCCGAGTAAACCCCACACCTACGCCTGGTTTGTCATGACCGACTGCGGCGCCCCGGAGGAGCAGATCCACCGGGATCTGACGCTGGAGGAGGCGGTCCAGCTCTACCGCGACAGCGACCGTCCGGAGAAGAGGCTGGGCGTCACCAAGGACGGCGTTGCCACGGTGGACCTGGTGCGCTCTCTGGAGTGGGAACAGCAGTTCTTTGACGACTGCCGCAGACTGGAGAGTTTCCGGGATGATCCGGTAGTCTCTAAAGCTGTGGAAACCCTCCGGCAGGAGCTGGAACAGACAGTCCCCCAAGAGGACATCACGATGGGAGGAATGTGAAATGCGAGAAGTACCGAGAGAATGGCTGGATTTCTTCCGGGAGCAGTACCCTGTAGGCAGCCGCATCCGGCTCACCGAGATGGGCAGCGACCCGCGGCCCATCCCGCCCGGCTCCATGGGCACTCTGAGAGCCATCGATGACCTGGGCACCTTCCACGTGAAGTGGGACAATGGGCGGGAGCTGGGTGTGGTCATCGGGGAGGATCGGTTCACTGTCCATCCCCCGGAGCCCACTCGGCTGAAACTCTATATGCCCCTGACCGCTGACTTCTACCCCCGGGACGAATGGGGCAACACGTCCGAGGAGTACGAGACATGGGACGGCCGGACGCTGTTGGACTATGAGAATCCGATCCTGGGCGCTCTGGTCAAAGAGCGGATGCCGGAGGAGAAAGAGCGGGGCCTGATGCACTGGTATGGCAAGCAGGACAGCGTTGATTCCAAGGTGCGCTCGGCGGTATTCACCGTGGAGGAGAAAAACGGTCAGCTCTGGGGCGTGGCAGAGTGTCAGGTGGTCGGTGAGCTCACACCGACGGAGCTGGGGCAGCTGAAAGACTACCTTTCCGGCCAGGCGTCGGACGGCTGGGGCGAGAGCTTTGAGCAGCACGAGATCCGGGTGGACGGCGGCGAGCTGTATGTCCATCTTTGGAATTCGGATGATTGGAGCATCCGAACCGAGCAGGAGCGGTTTGCCCCCAAGGTCGCGAAGGGGCTGCCGGAGCTGTGTTTCTCCACCCTGCGAACCACCGGCCAGCTCATCTGCATCAAGCGGGGCGAGTCCGGCTACTACCCCTCCGACTGGGACACCGGGGACAAGGAGCGGAATGTGGAGCTGGTGGACGAGCTGAACGGGAACCTGGGCGTCACCCCTGCCCAGCGGCAGGCCATGGAGATCGGAAGCATGGCGGGCTGGGCCGTGCCTGGGGCAGATCCCAGCAGCTATGAAATTCAGAGAGAAGAACTGGAGGAAGGGGGGATGACCCTTGGATAAGAAGATCTTCGAGGTGGAGATCAGCAGCGGCGGCCCCGAAAGCTATAAGACCTCCGCGGTACTGACGATGCCGTGTACCCAGGCTGAACTCCACGACGCGCTCCAGAAAGCCCGTGTCCAGGACGTCAAAACTTGCCGCAATGAGCTGACCAGGATCCGCTATCCCGGTATCACATCGGATATGATCGGCCAGAATGTGGATCTGCTGGAGCTGAACCTGCTGGCCCTCCGGCTGACCATGCTGAGTGAGGATGACCGGATGGGGCTGGACTGCCTGCTCCAGATCGAGAAGGAAAACCACACCACACCCTTCCCACTCTCCCGCCTCATCAACCTGACGTTCAACGCGGATATCTGTCTCTTGGCGCCCCAAGTCTCCGATCCAAAGGAGCTTGGGGCGCTTTTGTACGAGGGCGAGATGCTTTCGGATGAAGCCATGGCCCTGGTGGACACCATGGACGAGGACAGCGATTTTCGGGAGAGATTGCTGGAGTTGCTGGGGGAACAGCACCAGGAGGAACACGACGGCGTGTTTACCAGCCGGGGCTATGCGGAGCCGGGCGGTGACTTCAAAGAGGTCTATCGGAAGGGCGAGATGTTCTGCTTCGCCCGCCCCAGCGCCCCGGTGGTACTGGAGGTGAGCAAGGGATTTTTTGACGACCCCAGCTATGACAACGATAAGACCGCCATCCTGAACCTCCCGGCTGAGGACGCCGACATCTGGCGGGCAGTGGGAGAGGTAGACGCGGCCTCGCCGGACGAGTGCGCCTTCCGCTGTATCGACTGTAAGATCCCCTCTCTGCGGGATACCGTTGACGATGCCATCGACCAGGAGGGCGGTATCGGCATGGCAAATGAATTCGCAAAAAGTCTGGCACAGAAGGAACAAGCCTGGCAGGAGGCGGACTGGATCAAGTACAAGGCCCTGCTGTCTGTGGCCGGACGCCCCAACCTGCAGGACGCCATCCAGCTCATGCACGGCCTGGAGGACTATGACCTCCGCCCGGATGTGGCCGCGACCTGGGATTATGCGGAGGTGATCCTGCGGGAGAAGTACCCGGATCTGCCGGAGGAGCTGTTCCAGACGCCCCAGGCCGCTATGGTTGGACGGCAGATGCTGGAGGAGAACCACGCAGCCATCACCGACTACGGCCTGCTCCGACGGAAGGACAGCGGCCAGTTGCCCGTCTTCCGGCAGGAGCAAAAGGAAGCCCCCGCCTGGAGCGGAATGGAGATGACATGATGGAGAACAAAAGTTTGGAACGCCAGTGGCTCATAGACCGGCTGGAGACGCTGTCGGTGAAGGAACAGACCCAGCTGGCGGCGGCCATCATTTCCAGAGGCCAGCTGAAGGCGCTGTCTGAAAAGGCCGGCGAGGAACGGGAGTTGGCGGTCCGGAAGATGGATCCGAATACGGCAAAGGAGGCCGTCAATCTCCTACTGGCCCTCCCGGACTACGAGGTGATCTGCCCGGCGGGGAGCTACGAGCAGCTGGGGGAATATTACCTGCGGTACGAGGCCAGCCAGCCGGATCTCATCCCTTACGCCAACCTGGAGCAGATCGGATGGAACTATGAGGACAGCCACCTGGGGATCTTCGTGGGATACTGCTTCGTAGTGCTCCCCAGGCAGGAGCCCAGGCAATTCTATGATGGGACCAACCTGGATCAGCTGCTGGACGCCGACTGGAGCCTGCGGCTGAAACTGGCCTCCCCCGCCGTGCCGGAAGGCGTCTGGCTGTGCCTGCCGGACAGCACCATCGACGAGGAGGGCCGGATGGACGAGATCCGGCTGGCTCTACGGGAGCTGAAAGTTCAGACAGTTCAGGAGTGCAGACTCTTGGATGCGCGGTGCTCCCTTCCGGAGCTGTCTGTGGGTCTGGACGAGTATCAGGATCTGACGGATCTGATCTACGACGGCAACGACTTGGGGTATGTGCTCCAGGAGCAGGGCCAAGGGGAGCCGCGCTTTCTGGAGAAGTTCCGGTCGGCGCTGGAGTATGAGCAGTGCCATGATCTGAAGCTGGCGCTGGACATCGCGTCGAACCTGAACTGCTACGATTACTGTCCGGCATCGGATGTGGAGCGGTTTGGAGAGGAGGTGCTGCAAAAGCAGGGTGAAACAGTGTTCCGGGACCCTGTTCTGCAAGGGGGCATCGACTTGAAAGCGTATGGAGAGGCCCAACTGGAACAGCAGGGCTATCTCCTCAATACCGCCGAGACAGGATACATCCGCCGCAACGGACAGGAGTTCTGCCATGAACGCACGGAGCCTCAGCCGGAGTTTGGCATGACTATGTGATCAATATGATGAAACAGGGGCCGTTTTCCCGAGAGGGCAGACGGCCCCTTCTTTTTTTGCGCCCTTTTTCGGGAAAGCAGGTCCCGGAAAGGAGCGACTATGGAAAAAGAGCGGCTGGCAGAGTATCTGGAGCGGTACCATCTGGGCGCAAACAGCGCCGCCACCAGCCGGGAGTTGGAGCTGACCTTCGGCATCAAGGGCATCGAGGTGCGCCATCTGGTCAATCGGCTGCGGCGGGACGGCGTTCCCATCGCCAGCAGCGGGAGCGGTTATTTCTATGCCGCCACGGAGCAGGAGGTGCGGGCCACCATTGCCCATCTGACCCGGCGGATCGGCGGCATCGCCGCGGCCATCCACGGTCTGAACCGCTCTCTGGAGCGGTTCGACACGGGGCAGATCCGCCTCCCGCTGGACGGGGGTGATGTCCCCTGAACAGTTTCATGTCCTGGATCGGGGGCAAGAAAGCCCTGCGGGAGCTGATCGTCCGGCTGTTCCCCCTCTACTATGAGCGGTACATCGAGGTGTTCGGCGGCGGGGGGTGGGTACTGTTCCACAAGCCTCCCGGCAACGACTTCGAGGTCTACAATGACTTCAACGGCCTGCTGGTCAACCTGTACCGCTGTGTGCGGGACGAGCCGGAGGAGCTGATGGAGGCGCTGCGGTATGTGCTGAACGCGAGGGAAGACTTCGACCGCGTCCGCTCCGCCCTGGCGCGGGACAGTCCTGCCAGCGACGTCCAGCGGGCGGCATGGTTTTATCAGCTCATCCGATACAGCTATGCCTCCGGGCTGACCAGTTTCGGAAGCCAGCCCCACGATATGTGGAGCAACTTCCCGCTCATCGAGCAGGCCCACCGGAGGCTTGCCAAGGTGGTCATTGAGAACAAGGACTTTGAAAAGCTCATCCGGCAGTACGACCGCCCGGTGAGCTTTTTCTATCTGGACCCGCCCTACCACGCCACTGAGGGTTACTACCAGAACATCGGGGAGGACGGTTTCACTGAGGCGGACCACATCCGCCTGCGGGACGCCCTGATGCGGATCGAGGGGAAATTCCTGCTGTCCTATAACGATGACGCCTTTGTCCGCGACCTGTATGACCAGCCCGGCATCTCTTTGATGGAAACCACCCGCATCAACAATATCAAGCAGCGGTATGACCCAAACTGCCAGTTCCCGGAACTGCTCATCGCAAACTATGATCTGAGGGAGCGGAGCCGGTCAGTACCCACACAAATGACGCTGTTTGACTGGAACAGCGGCGAAACCATGTATGAATCGTAGGAGGAAATCATTATGAAATTTCACAAGAACATCACCGGGGGTCCCGTGACGCTCCCCACCGCGGCCGTCAAACTGTGCGGACTGGAGGCCGGAGGGAAGGCCGAGCTACACGCGCTGGAGGGGGCGGCAGTCCTCATGAAAGCTTCTATGAACGCCATGGAACTGATTCACGCACTGGATTCTCTGCACCAGCTGACGGTGGATCTGGCAGTACATCTGATCAAGGTGTGCGGTCCCTGCGATGGCTGCGGGGGCGAGTGCCCCTTTGGGGACTTCTCGTATGAGGAGATTACTCTGCCGGATGACCTGCGGGAGGAGGCCGGCATTCCCGCCGGCGTCAAGCTCTGTGCCTACGCGGACGAGGAGGAGAATTCCATTACTATCTGCGAGGCGGGATACGACAACGACCTGCGGGATGTGCCGGAGTACCTGCTGAAAATGCTGGAGAACATCGGGATCTGCATGGGCGAACTGGAGGAGCGTCTGATGGTGGGAGATACCGTCTATGGAGCGTGAAGTGTACCTCTATCCCTACTCCCAGGCGGATGCCCGCAGGCTGGGAGAATCATCGCTCTGGCAGGCGAGTTTTCAAGCCAATGTGTCCTGCGCCAGAGACATCGAGGGAGCCATCCGCGCCTGCAGCGACACGGATGGCTCCCTGCGGCCCGAGGCGTCCCAGAGTATTCTGGATCGCTGGGGCTTCCGGCGCACCATCTTCGTCCTGACCAGCACGCTCCGGGACGCAGGGTATGATCAGTATCTCAGTGAGGAGAACCGCCAGTGGCAGAAAAGCGCCTATATCCCGGATGACGGAATCTACAACCGCTATTTTACCGTAGATACCGCTGGCGTCTGCCTGGACGCCTTCATCAGCCAGGTGCGGGAGGCGTATGACAGACTGGAACTATTCGGGCCGGAGCAGTGCGAACCGAATTCCTTCGAGAAACTGAATTATGAGGGAAAAGTGCTGGTGCTCGCCCCGGATACTCTGAAGGAGTCCTACTGGAACGCACGCGCCCAGCTCTGGCTGGCCCATGACGGCTTCGGGTGCCGCCCCAACGCCATTGGCCGCTCCATCCGCTGTACCTGCCTGGGGGACGGGGAGATGACCCGGTGGAACCGGACGGACTTCATTGGCGTCCTGAAGGAGGAATTCCTTCCAGACTGGGCAAAGGAAAAGCTGATGGAGCTGAAGGGCCAGGAACAACGCGACGTATCCCCCATGATGGGTGGGATGACCATGGAATGAGGTGATTGATAGACATGAACATTTCCTATTACACCATTGACGATCTGCGCCTGCCCCCCAAGCGGTCTCTGCGAAAGGGCCGGAGCGTGGAGCAGTATTCCA
>JAGHHM010000192.1 GCA_017887695.1 Oscillospiraceae bacterium
GGCTTCTGGTACATAGCGCCGAAGACCTTTACCTCCTCGGCCTCAAAGCCGGGGTCCATGGTCTTGTAGGGGTGCTCCCAGTCGCCGATGACGCCCATGCGCTTGAAGCCGGCCATCTGAATGTCGATGTACTTCTGGGCGTAGTTGTGGCAGGCGGTGCGGAACTAGGGGACGCTAATCTTCTTGCGGTTAAGCTTCTGCTCCTTGATGATGGCGCTCTCGATGGGCATGCCGTGGTTGTCCCAGCCGGGGATGTAGGGGGTGTAGTAGCCACGCATGGCGTACATACGGGTGATGAAGTCCTTGATGGACTTGTTGAGGGCGTGGCCCATGTGGAGGTTACCGTTGGAGAACGGAGGGCCGTCGTGGAGAGCGAAGCGGGGCTTGCCCTCGTTCTTCTTCAGGAGCTCGTGGTAGAGGTCCAGCTTCTCCCAGTTCTCCAGCATGCCGGGCTCCCGGCTCGGCAGGCCCGCCCGCATGGGGAAGTCGGTCTGGGGCAGGTTGATGGTCTTATTGTAATCCATGGTCGTTCTTTCCTCCTGGCGGATGAATTTTTATCTTTTACCTTTTGTTTTATACGGAATGGGGGATTTTCCTTCTGAAGTTCTCTTTTCCTTTTTGTTTGTCGGTTTGCTCCGCAGGGGTACTTTTCCCTCGCCGGAAAAGTACCCAAAAGGGCGCTGGGGAGACCCTGGCCCAGGCCACCCTCTCTTGGCCTTCGGCCAATTCACCTTGCAGCCCCCTTTTTTTATCCAATCGGACACCTACAAAGGGGATACCCGGTTGCCGCTGAATTTCTGCCGGGCCTGCGGCCACCTCGTAACCGGTGCGGTGGGTTACGCACTTCGCCTGACGGCCCTCGGGCTGAAAGTGGCTTCTTGTTTTGCGGACGGGAGCCGAAGTGTCTCCCGCAGACGCAGGAAGCACGACATAGAAACCAAGATTCGCCTGCCCCTTCAAAAGGCCGTCAGGCGAAGTTGGACAAGATACCCGCCGGAGATCAGATCCCCGGAGGAATCAGTGCTTCAGTGGCAGTGCAGCATCAGATCCGGGAGCGTCCGATTGGATAAAGGAATCCAAAACCTTGGTTTTGGCGTGTTTTTGGATACTTTTTGCACGAGCAAAAAGTATCCCGGGGTTCGGGGGCGGAGCCCCCGTCAATCAGCCCCGGGTCCGGGGCCGGGGAGGCCCGGGAGCCAAGCCCCGAAGCGGCTGGCTTCGGAAGAAAAGCCCCGCCGGTGCCGCCGGCAAAAACAAAACAGCGCCTTTGCCTCACAAAGAGACAAAGGCGCGAAAGACCTCTGCGGTACCACTCTTCTTGCCCCGGAGACCGGGGCCACTCAAGCCTGTGATGTAACGGTCACGCCCGGCGGCGCCTACTGGGGGTGCGGCGGAAAATCCGCCGGCCTCGTTGGGGCCGCTGCTCCAAGGGGATCTTCCCGCCGCGCCGCGTCCTCCGCCCTTCCACCAAAACGGGCGGCTCTCTGTGGGGGCCACGCGGGGTACTCGTCCTTATCCACGCAGTTATCCAGAATAGCGATACCATATTATCGTCAATTTCCCGATTTGTCAACCACTTTTCCCGGGAAAAAGGCCCCGGTCAGGAGCAATCCCGCGCACAAAGCGGTAAAGGGAGCCACCGTCACCAGGCCGATGGAGCCCACCACCGTGTGGATCAGCTCCGAGGCCACATACTTGTAATTGAGAATGTGGGAAACGGGGGTGCCCTGGGCCATAAATACCATCAGGAGGGCGATATAGCCCCCGGAGTAGGCAAAGAGCAGCGTGGTGGTCATGGTGCCCATGGCGCTGCGGCCCACATTCATGCCGGAGCGGGCGGCCTCCCGCCAGGAGAGATCCGGCCGCTTTTCCACCACCTCGTATACCGCGGAGGTGATGTCCACGCTGAGATCCATAATGGCCCCGGAGGCCCCGATGAAGATGGCCGCCATAAAGATTTGGGTCAGGTTCAGGTCCTGATAGCCGGAGTAGAGAAGGCTTTCGGAATAGGCCATGACGGCCCCGTGGATCTTGAAAAGGTCGGTGAACACAAGGCCCAGCACACCCGTCACCAGCACCCCCAGGAAGGAGCCGGACACCGCCGCGGCGCACCGCCGGTCAAAGCCGTAGACCAGGGCGATGATCAGCACCGTCAGCAGCAGCGTGACAAAAAGGCCCACCCAGATGGGGTTATAGCCCTTGAGGTACAGGGGCACCAGGATCTTCCACAGGCACAGCACCGTCAGCACAAAGCTCAGCACCGCCCGCACCCCGGTGCGGCCGGCAAAGGCGATCAGCAGCAGGATAAACAGCGCCCCCAGCAGCAGCTCGCCGGTGGTGCGGTCGTGGTCGGTCATGGTGACGGAGAGGATCTCTTCCCCGTCATAGCTGATGACCACCAGGGCCTTGTCCCCAGGGGCAAAGACCTTGTCCTGCGCCAGAGAGCCGTTGAGCATATTGACCCCCTCCACGGTGCGGCCCTTAAAGCGGCCGCCCAGGATCTCCAGGGTGCAGCGCTGCTCCCCGGAGCGGACCAGACCGGTGTCGATGATGGTGGAGTCGTCGGTGGCCACCACCCGGGCGGAGCAGCGCTCGGCGTCCTGGTAGAGAAGGGCTCCCTCATAGCCGGTAGGCAGCAGCAGAAGAAGGATTACCGCCAGAAGGCACACCAGCACCGGGGCGTTGTACCGCAGCCAGCCGGAGGACAGGGGCCCCTCATGAGCGGACAGCGCTCTCGGCGCTGAGGAACCAGGCTTCCACCAGGGTGAGGAGGGTGAGATACAGCATGGCCACCGGCACATCGCCGGGGAAGTTCCCCCGGGCCATCCACAGGAGCACCGGCAGGGCGGCCAGCAGCCCGGCGGCGGCAAAGAGAACATGCTCTGTCCCGGAGGCCGGGCGGCAGACGCGGCGCAGCAGCCACAGGGCACCGGCCAGAAGGGGCAGGGCGGCAAAGCAGGCAAAGGGCAGAATCTGAGCAAACATGGTAAAGACTTCCTTTCATAAGATGCGCGTTTCACCGGGCCCGCCCATTGGGCAGGCCCGGTGAGGGGAAAAGCGCGGGGGATGGGGGATGTTACTTGACGGCCAGCATGTCGGCCAGCTTGTTGAAGATGTCGGTGTTGTCGTAGTAGCCGTTGAACACCTCTGCGTTCACGCCCTGGGCCAGGACGGCCACCGGCAGGCCGGTGTGGCTGTAAGAGGTGAAGCTCACGCCGGACTTGTTGTTGATGATGTGGGTCAGGGTGACGGAGAGGGGCTCGTAGGTACCGTAGAGGACGTATTCCTCCAGCTCGTACTCGATGGCGGCGGTACCGCTCACGCTCTTCTCATAGGCGGCCTTCAGCTGGGAGAGCTCGTAGTCGGTGAGGACCAGCTTGTCCCCCTCCTTACCCTCGGTCTTCAGGCCGAAGAGCTTCTCCACGTCCTTCATCACGTCCTCAAAGGAGGTCTTGTTCTCCTTGTAGGCGGCCACATAGTCGCTGTCGAACTTGGCGTAGGAGATCTTCTGGTTCTTCAGCAGATCCAGGTAGGTGTCATAGTCGGTGCCGGCAAAGCCGATGGTGAGGCCGCCGGTCTCATGGTCGCCGGTCACCA
>JAGHHM010000193.1 GCA_017887695.1 Oscillospiraceae bacterium
CCGGAACCCCCGCACTTTTTTTCGGGGCATTTGAGTAAGGTAGCCCCGGCGGATGGTATAGCGTTTCGGTGGCTCGATGATTTGCACAGGAAGATCCTCTCGGTCTCCGCGGCGAATGGCTGCCAGTCGTTCCCGGATAGCTGCCTCTGTATATCGTTCTCCCATGCCGGACAGCCGGAAAAATCTCTGGCCTCCTGGTGGACAAATAGCAGTATGCTTGACATTGAGGCCATATTTAATGGAATAACACCGCCATTCAGTTCCTTATCGGAACACTGAAAGCGGTATTTTTTATAGCCCTTCGTCTATCATTTTCATCAAACCATACACCGCAGTCCATGGGCAGAAAACTTACCACCTTGCGAGAGCGCTGCGTTCGCATCGCAGAGGTCAAGGGTTCGAATCCCTCCAGGTCCACCATATGAACGAAGTCCGTTTTTCGAACATTTTTATCGAAAAACGGACTTTTCATTTTTGGAAAGCCTTGCTGTATCAAGGCCTTTTCTTTTTATACCTTGGGCGATACACTTTAAAGATCTTTAAATGAAAAAATATTGTTTTCACTCCATGACGCTATTTGAACGCCCGCTTTCGATAAAACTGGTGTAATATAACTCTTCAAAAGCCTGCTGTTTCTTGTATAGCATAGTATGGAACGGCCGAGCTTGATTGTATGATATAATGCTGCGGATTCGTAAAACAAGGCATCCTGCGTAATGCCAAAGCATTGGGACAATGCTTTACTGCTACGATTGGTAGAAGGTTAATGGAAATACACTTTCCCTATTACAATAATGAACATGTTCCAAACATTGTGTTCTCTACGCATTTACCCCCATCCGTAATCTCAAATACCTGGAAGTGAAGAATATAGTCACGTCTTTATCATCTGTGGTTATTATTCCCCGTACTCCTTTTTGCACCATACTGCAATCTCGCGAATCAGATCAAGCGGCAACGGCTTGTCATATGGGAGCTGGATCGTTCCTTTGCTGGTTTTATATCCTTGCAGCTGATCTGTAAAGGCTTCTACCGCCGCAGGACCAGGATACAGACCGATGTGTTTTTTGGATGCCGCAAACTGGATAAGGTTCTGCTTTTTCCAATAAGTCGGCATACTCCATGAAATTTTTGGCACGGCTTCTGGCAGCGCGCTTTTGATAGTATCATTGATCTGGCGGAGATACGAGCGGGCGTCTTCCGGCTGCTGTGCAATGTACTCCTCTATGCTCTGCGGTGCTGCTCCGCAGTAGTGACTTTGATTGATATTCTTGAACTTCCGCCCGCATTTGGGACATTCCCGCATGACTTTCCGCCCCCTTTATAGCTGAATCACTTTTACCGTTACTTTTACAGTATCTCCCGGCTGCTTTCCAATTTTTTCTCGAATATCCTTGCGGATTCCGATAATATAGCAAACAGAGCCGTCTTCATTTTTTACACCCATATTCACGATACTACCGGAGTACGGCTGACCGTCAAAGGTGATCTCCGCTTTCACTCGGCCTTTTCCAAACTCCTTGCGGATATCATAGGGAAACCGCACATAAGCGCCGCCCTTGTCAGGCACCGGCTCAATCTGCGCATGGAATTCATAGTACATTCTATCTTCAATTGACCGGCATGTTTGGGCACGGTTATTTTCTGCTGTCATAGATATATCACCTTTTGTATATGATGAAATAGGGCACAAATCGTGACCTTTTGTTTATAATATTATACTCAACAACATGATATCTGTCCCAGCCCCCACCGTTCGCGACCCCTTGCGCCTGATAGCTCCGGGTCAGAGAACTTTCGAATGCAATTCCAGTGCCTATATATTCTGCAAATTTTAATTCCTGTACTGAATTTCCTGAATAAACTCTCTCAGGTATTTTGAACGGATTCGTTGTTCCGAGGTTCATAGCCTCATCTCAACCCTTCACAGGGACGGCCGTTTTTATATTGCTTCCAGCCCTCGGCCGTGTCCAAAGAAAACAGGGGCAAGGGGATCTCGTCGGACATATCCGCCCAGCTTCCCAGCTCGCACAGACGCTCCTCGAATGCCGGGGAGAGGACCTGGACAGAGCACTGATGCTCATGGGTGATCGCCTCAAAAAACAGCTCCGTCCCCCGGAAAAAACAGGGATCCTCCATATGGCTGTAATAATCCTCTTCCCGAAAGACCGTTCGCCACAGATCCTTTGCCTCCCGGAAAATTTCCCGTTCGGTTGCTTTTCGCTGCTTCGCCGGATATTTCAAGCCGCCGCTTTGAAGGTATTTGACCCAGCGGTCATTGGCGGCCTGATAGGCGCCGGAGAAAGCATTGTATTTTTGGTTGAGATACTCCTGGTGATCGGCAGGGGCAAGGCTTTTTTCCCTGTCAAACAAGTGGTGGATGTGCCTGAGCAGAATTTCCTTTGTTTCCTGGCAGGCTGAATACAGGTAGCACTTTTCGCGACTCTTCCTGTCAAAGCAGATCAGTGTCTCATACGAAAGATATTCTCCCAAAAGATAGGGACGCAGCGCCTGTTCCAAAGCACCGTCATGGGATCCCGGCCACTGGCATCGGCGAAGGGAAAAGGTATCCCCATAGGCAAAGCACAGATCCATTAGGGCTTGAAATTTCTCACCCTCAATGGTAGCTTCCCTGTGGTCATCGTAATAGGAGCCATCTTTGAAGGATAGCACAGAATGCATAGCGATTTCCTCCAGGCTAGATTTCCCGTTGAGTGTAAACAGACCGAGAACGTGTTCTGCCGGGGGTACCGACAGGGGCCTTTCTATCACTTCTGCTTATTTCCCGAAAATTTCCTTAGCTCGTCCCATATTTTCCATGACCGGTACACCAAAGGGGCACCGCTTTTCGCAGGCTCCGCAGGACAGGCATTCTCCCGCATGGTGGGGAAGGACGGCGTAGTGCTCACGCACAGTCTCCGGTACATCCCCCTGGGCCTGGACCAGGTTCAGGAACTTTGTGACGCTGGCCACGTCGATACCCACCGGGCAGGGAGCGCAGTGGCCGCAGTACATACAGTGGCCTACCCAGCTGATCTTGGGCATAGCGGCAAAAGCGGCGGCATAGTCCCGCTCCTCTGCCGTAGCCTTTTCATAGGCGATACTGGTATTCAGCTCCTCCAGATTCCGGGCTCCGGACATGACGGAGGCGACCCCGGGACGGGACAGAGCATAGTGGAGACACTGATAGAGGGTCAGCGCCTTTCCTGCCGGGGACAGCTGGGCGCTGAGCAGATCGCCTCCGCCGAAGGCTTTCATTACAGTGATGCCCACGCCCAGCCGCTGGCAGGTTTCATACAGCTCCTGCCGCTGGGGATCCATATTCACCAGGGGAGTTTCATAGTTCTTCTCATTCCAGAGCTGCTCCACATCTTCCCCCGCAGGCTGGAGGTCATAGCAGGGATTGACGCTGAACATGAGCACCTCAATGGCTCCGCTGCGTACTGCTTCCAGCGCTACCTCCGGATTATGACTGCTCAGGCCAATACAGCGGATAACGCCCTGCTTTTTCAGCTCCCTGGCATAGTCCAGCACGCCCTTGTCCCGTACGGTTTCCCAGTCGGACAAGGAGTCTACATAATGGATCATGCCGATTTCCAGGTGGTCCGTTTCCAGCCGCTGCAGCTGGTCGTCAAATCCCTTTTTGACCTCTTCCAGATTCCGGGTGCGCTTGTACTGCCCGTCTTTCCAGATGGTGCAAAGGTGGGCCTGGAGCACAAATTTCTCCCGCCGTCCCCGCAGAGCGCGGCCCAGGTTGGAACGGAAGTCAGGATTAGGGGTATAGAGGTCAATGCAGTTGACCCCGCCCGCCTCCATAGCGTCCACCATTTTTTCCACTTCCGCGTAAGGCTTGCCCACAAAGCCCTCGCAGCCCATACCGATCTCACTGACCAACAGGCCTGTCCGGCCAAGTTCCCGATATTCCATTGCACTCTCCTCCTGCTGTAAGGTTCTGCTTTATACTCTATCGCATATTTGGATTCCCCGCAACCCGGTTATGCCGGTTTTGCCTATTTCGTGTTTATAGCAGCGGCGGCAGTTCTTCAGTATAAATTTCCGTTGGCGCCAGAGGATTTGCAGGCGTTGGGGCAGGGGCAGCCGGCAGCTAAAAAATTTTGCTTTAATAATTGCGTGCGCACGCATTTTGCTGTATGATACTTAAGGATAACGACAGGAGGCGAAAGAAGTGAAATTATTGAAATGGCTGTCTGTGTCGGATCGGATGGCCAAGTCCTATCTGGATGAACGGCTGGCTCCTTTCGGTATTAACAGCAGCCAGCACGTATACCTTTTGAAAATCTGCGATCATCCGGGGATTTCCCAAGATTCTCTGCTGAACAGCGTCTACGTCCATCCCAGCAATGTTGTGCGCATGGTGGCGGCGCTGGAAAAAAAGGGGTATTTGACCCGTATGCCCTGTCAACAGGACAAGCGGACCTGGCAGCTCTATCCCACAGAGCAGGCGCTGGCCATAATTGGACAGGTTCGGGCTGCCTGCGAGGAAACCGAGGCCATCTTGCTGGATGGACTGCCGCCGGAGGCCCGGGAAGATTTTCAGACTGCCCTGCGCCAGGTGGGCAGAGGCATGGCGGTAAAATTGGGAATGGATAGGGGAGAGGATGAGTCAGATGTATGAAAATCCATTGGGATATGAAAAGATTTCTAAGCTGTTAAAGGGATTTGCCATCCCCAGTATCACGGCTACGCTGGTCAGTTCCCTTTACAATATCGTGGATCAGATTTTTATTGGGCAGGGCGTTGGTTATCTGGGCAATGCCGCAACCAATGTATCCTACCCGCTGTCTACCATCTGCCTGGCCATCTCGCTGCTGCTGGGCATCGGCAGTGCCTCCCGCTTTTCGCTTTATCTGGGGAGGAAGGCGCCGGAGCGGGCCGCTCAGCTGGTAGGCAACGGAATTATCATGATGGCGGGAGCGGGAATTTTGTATCTTCTCATGGGAGAAATCTTCCTGACCCCGCTTCTTCAGGTGTTCGGCGCCACGGATGAGGTGATGCCCTATGCCCAGCAGTACAGCGGCATCGTTCTGCTGGGAATGCCCTTTTTGATTTTGACCAACGGTATCAGCAATCTGATCCGGGCAGACGGCAATCCCAGATACTCCATGCTTTGTATTGTATCGGGGGCTATTGTCAATACCATTCTGGATCCGGTGTTTATCTTTGGCTTTGACTGGGGGGTATTTGGCGCGGCTCTGGCCACCATTCTGGGGCAGTTTCTGTCATTTGCCCTGGCTCTGCGGTATCTGTGGCATTTCCGCACGGTACGCCTGACCAGAGACTGCTTCCGCCTGGATTTCCGGGACAATCTGCGGACCCTTTACATGGGCATCAGCAGCTGTATCAACCAGGTGGCGATTACCCTTGTGCAGATCGTGCTGAATAACTCTCTGACGTATTACGGCGCCCTCTCTGTCTATGGGAAGGAGATTCCTCTGGCGGCCTGCGGCATTGTTATGAAGACCAATGCCATTTTGCTCTCCATTATCGTGGGTATTTCCCAGGGGGTACAGCCCATTATCGGCTTCAACTACGGGGCTCAGAAGTATGACCGGGTGCGGCAGGCCTATCTGCTGGCCATCAAGTGGAACTTCGTAATTTCCGCTGTGGGATTCTGCCTCTTTCAATTTTTCCCGGGGGCAATTGTTTCCCTCTTTGGAAAAGGCGAGCCCCTCTACTATGAATTTGCCATTTTATTTATGCGGACCTTCCTCTTTATGGTGCTGGTCAACGGCGTGCAGCTGCTCACTTCCAACTTCTTTACTGCTATTGGAAAAGCGCTGAAGGGACTGCTGCTCTCTTTGACCCGGCAGGTGTTCTTCCTGATTCCTCTGATCCTGCTGTTGCCCATAAAATTCGGTATCTTTGGAATCCTGCTGGCAGGTCCCGTGGCGGATTTTATTGCCTTTGTGGTCTCTGTGGTCTTTATAGCAAAGGAGTTCAAGCGGCTGCGGGAAGCACCGCTGCCTGCGGCGGAGTAGAGCGGCCTGTGTGACAAAATCACGGAAAGTCCTTTGGCGACGTGGTAAGATACAGCCATCAAAGAAAAAACCGCAAGGAGGATCTTACCTATGTCAGCTTTGAATATTACCAAAGAAAATTTCCACGATGAAGTGATGAACAGTGAAAAGCCGGTGCTGCTGGACTTTTGGGCCAGCTGGTGCGGCCCCTGCCGGATGGTAGGCCCGGTGATAGATGAGATTGCAGGAGAGCGGCCCGATGTAAAAGTCTGCAAAGTAAATGTGGATACGGAGCGGGAGCTTGCCTCCACCTTTAAGGTCATGAGCATCCCCACACTGGTGGTGATAAAGGACGGCAAGATCGTCAATCGGGCCATGGGGGCCCGGCCCAAGGAGGAGATCCTGGGCCTGCTGTAAAGGTATTGAGGAGAAGGCCGCCGCGGCATATGCCGCGGCGGCCTTCCTGTACTATTTCTCCAAAAGGGCTTCTAATTGCTGGGGGGCGGTGATTTCTACCGTACCCCGGGAGAGCTTCACCAGCCCCTCCTGCTGGAAATAGCGGAGCATCCGGGTGACCACCTCCCGGGCGGTGCCCAGGTGGGCGGCAATCCGCTCGTGGGTAAGGGAGAGGACGGCGCTGTCCTCCAGGCGGCTTTCCTCCAGCAGAAAGCCCGCCAGCCGCTTGTCAAAGCTCTGCCAGAGAACCTGCTCCATAAGCCACATAACCTCGGAAAAGCGGCCGCTCATCACATCGTTGGTATAGTTGGCCACGGCGGCGGATTCCTCCATAAGCTGACGGTACAGCCCCGCTGGAATCACCCAGAAGGCGGTATCCTTTTCCGCCTCGATGGTAATGTCGAACTGGATGCCCCGGAGCATGCAGGAGGCGGAAAGCAGGCACATATCCCGTTCGAAGAGGCGATAGAGGGTAATCTCCCGACCCTCTGCTGAGAGGATGTAGGCCCGCAGCTGGCCGGAGTGTACCACCAGTAGTCCCAGACAGTCGTCCCCACCCCGGTGGAGCACGGTGCCCCTGGGGACAGTCCGCAGGACAGCTTCCTTTGTCAGCACCTCCTGCTGGGCGGCAGTAAGCTTTTCCCAAAAGGGCAGACAGCCCGAAAGATCCATATACCCATCCCTCCTTTGTACTTCCAGTATACGGCCCGGGGCCGCTGCTGTCAAACCCAAAGACAGCGTTTGACAATCCGTCGGGGATAGGGTATCCTGAAACAAAGACAAAACCAGGCGCGGCCTGATCAGAGGGATGGACAAATAATGGAACGAGAAGAACTGATGGGCCTGCTGGAGCAGGTCCGGCGTGGAGATACGCCGCCGGAGGAGGCGGCCAGGCTCCTGGAACGGTCCCCGGCCTTTGAGGACCTGGGCTACGCCCGGGTGGACCACCACCGCAGCCTCCGGCAGGGGACGGCGGAGGTGATCTTCGGCCAGGGCAAGACGGCGGAGCAGATCGCCGGGATCGTCCGCTGCATGATGGACCGGGGGAGTAAAAACATCCTCATTACCCGGCTCAGCCGGGAGAAGGAGGAACAGCTGCGGGGCCAGTTCCCCTATGATTACCACGAGATTGCCAATTTGGCGGTGGCCTGCCCCGGCCCCCGGCAGGAGAAGGGGGCCATCGCGGTGGTGTCCGCCGGTACCAGCGATCTGCCGGTGTGTGAGGAGGCGGCCCTTACCGCCGAGACCCTGGGCAACCGGGTGTACCGGATCTATGATGCCGGGGTGGCGGGCCTCCACCGTTTGCTCCACGAGGTGCCCACCCTGGAGAAGGCCCGGTGTGTCATTGCCGTGGCGGGAATGGAGGGGGCACTGCCCAGCGTGGTGGGGGGCCTTGTGAGCTGCCCGGTGATCGCAGTGCCCACAAGTGTGGGCTACGGGGCCAACCTGGGGGGCCTGGCCGCTTTGCTGGCCATGCTCAACTCCTGCGCCAGCGGTGTCAGCGTAGTGAATATTGACAACGGCTTCGGGGCGGGCTTCCTGGCCTCCCGGATCAACCAGATGCAGGGGGTGGATGAGGCATGAAAACCCTGTACCTGGAGTGCGCCATGGGAGCGGCGGGAGATATGCTCATGGGGGCTCTCTATGAGCTGTGCCCGGAGAAGGAGCGGTTTCTTGCGGTGATGAACAGCCTGCTCCCCGGCGTTTCTGTGACAGCGGAGCCGATGAAGCGCCAGGGGGTGGCGGGCACTCATATGCGGGTGGTGATCCATGGGGAGGAGGAAGAACCGGGCGGAGCTGCTCACAGCCACGGGGCTGACCACGGCCATAACCACCCCCACGGCCACGAACATAATCACGACCATGCACATGATCATGACCACTCCAGCGGCCACCATCACCATACCCCCGGGGAGATTGCCGGGCTCATTGACAGCTTTTCCCTGCCGACGGCGGTGAAGGACAGGGCCAAGGCGGTGTACCAGCGGCTGGCGGCGGCGGAGTCCCGGGCCCACGGCGTGCCGGTGGAGGCCGTCCACTTCCACGAGGTGGGGGCCCTTGATGCGGTGATGGACGTGACCGGCGTGTGCCTGCTGCTGGCGTGGCTGGCGCCGGACAGGGTGCTGGCCTCGCCGGTGACGGTGGGCAGCGGCACGGTGCGTACGGCCCACGGTGTGCTGCCGGTACCCGCCCCGGCCACCGCTTTCCTGCTGGAGGGCGTCCCCGTGGCCGCCGGCGACATCGCCGCCGAGCTGTGCACCCCTACCGGGGCGGCCCTGCTGGGGACCTTTGCGGAGGGCTTCGGCCCCCTGTCGGCGGGGACTCTCCTGGGCTGCGGCCACGGCTGCGGCACCAAGGACTTCCCCCGGGCCAACTGCCTGCGGGCCTTCCTCCTGGAGGAGGCCGCCGCGGCGGAGGGCCCCAACGATGCTGTGACGGAGCTGAAGGCCAACATCGACGACATGACCGGCGAGGCTCTGGGCTTTGCCATGGAGGCTTTGCTGGCGGCGGGGGCCCTGGATGTGAGCTATACCCCGGTCCAGATGAAGAAGAATCGCCCCGGTGTAGTGCTGACCTGCCTGTGCCGCCCCAATGAGGCGGACCGACTGGCCAGGGAGATGCTGAAGCATACCACCACCTTCGGCGTCCGCCGGTCGGACTTCGTCCGCTACGCTCTGGACGTGACGATGGAAACAGCAGATACCCCCTACGGCCCTGTCCGCCGGAAAACCGGCCGGGGTTACGGTGTGGAGAAGCACAAGGCGGAGTACGAGGACTGCGCCCGGGCATCCCGGGAGGCAGGTGTGCCTCTGAAAGAGGTAGAGGAGGCGGCCCGGGGATGAACTGGGTCTATATCCTCCGCTGCGGCGATGGCAGTCTGTATACCGGGTGGACCAATGATCTGTCCCGGCGGCTGGCAGCCCACCAAAGTGGGAAGGGCGGGAAGTATACCCGCTCCCATCTGCCGGTGGCGCTGGCGTACCAGGAGGCTGTGGCCACGCCGGAGGAGGCACGGAAACGGGAATGGGCCATTAAGCAGCTCAGCCGCCGGGAGAAGCTGGCCCTGATCGCCGCCGGAGCGCCTTGGGAGCAAGGAGCCGTTCTGGAAGAAACTGTCCCCACTGCCGGAGATACCGACGGTGGGGAAACGCCATAAAGATACCCCGCTGCTCTTCGGGAGGTTTCCATTCCCGGGGAGCGGCGGGGTGCTTTTTTTGCGGGAGAACGGGCTGCTGCCCGTTACAGAGCCCCAGCTGTAAGGCCTGACAAGGGGAAAAACTATATACAGACAGTAGCACGAAAAAGGAAAAATACTGTCAGGATTCGCGGCGGGGCCGGGGAACCGGGTCCAGGACCACCTGGGGGAACAAGGGCGCCAGCTGGCGCTGAAGCTCCGGCAGCTGCGCCTGGGCCCGCTCCAGCTCCTCCTCACGCACCTGGAGCAGGGCATACTGTTCCCGCAGCCGCAGCCGGAAGTCGGTATATCCCAGGGAGAAGAGTAGGCTCTCTCCGGCCTCCACCCGGCGGAGATCCTCCCGGGTGATGGTGGTGCCGACAGGAATCCGGGTAGCCAGACAGGCGTAGGAGGGCTTGTCCCACAGGGCAATCCCCGCCGCCCGGGCCTGGGCGCGGATGTCCTCCTTGGTGATGCCGCACTCCCGCAGCGGTGAGCGGATGCCCAACTCCCGGAGGGCTGCCATACCGGGACGGTCCCCGGCGTCATCGGAGGCGTTGCTGCCGTCCAGTACCAGAGGAAAGCCGTCCCCTTTTGCCTGGGCCAGAAGGGTGGTAAAGAGAAAACGCTTGCAGTGGTAGCAGCGGTTTTCCGGGTTGGCCGCCACCTGGGGCAGGGCCAGTACGTCCGCCTCCAGCACAGTCAGCTCCGCCCCCAGGGCGGCGGCGGTAGCCTGGGCGTCCTGCAATTCAAAGGCAGGCTGGAAAGGGGTGCGGACAAAGTAGGCACGAGTGCGCCGTCCATAGCGCAGGGCCTCGTGAAGAAGCCAGGCGGAATCAATGCCGCCGGAGAAGGCGACAGCGCAGTCTGGATGGGCGGCGAAAAATTCTTCCATGGTCATGGCGGGGGGTCCTCCTGTGGGCAGGTGTATGTCTACCGTCTACCATACCGCCCCCGGGGAATTTTGTCAATTCCCTCCGGCAGCCCCTTACAGAGCATCCTCCAACAGGCGCTTTAAGGTCTGACCGTCCATGCTTTCTGTAACATTGTAGCGGCCCATCCGCCGCAGGCAGGAGGGATCGCCGGGGGTCAGTCGGTTGCTGTGGGATTCCGTGGTAAAGGTGAGGGCAATGCCCTCCTCCTCCAGCAGGCGGTCAGCCTCCTCCGTCCAGTAGCCAAAGGGGTAGGCCAAGGCTATCAGGTCCGTGGTCACCCGCCCCTCCCGCCGCTGCCGGAATTGTTCCATGTCTTTCCGCAGCACGGCCTCATAGGCCTCGTGGGACTCTCCCTCCAGAGGCAGCACGCTGTCCCGGCCGCTGTATCCGTAGCTGGCAAGCTGATGGAGGTCGTAGGTGTGGGACTGGAGATCCAGCACCCCTTTTTCCACCCAGGGGGCCGCCTCCTCATAGGAGAACCGGGGCGGAGTTAGCGGCTGGCCGGAGTGGACATAGACGGTTTCCCCTTCATTGATGCCGATGACAAACACAGTGGCCCGGAGCCCCAGCTCCTCCAGGATGGGAGCCGCCAGGGTCAGATTGCTGGTGTAGCCGTCGTCCATGGTAATGAGAATCGGTTTGTCGGGAAGAGGCTCCCCCTCCTCCACAAAGGCCCGAATCTGCTCCACCGTCACGGCGGTAAAGCCCGCTTCCTTCACCGCAGCCATCTGCTGCCGGAAGGCATGGACGGACACCACAGTCTCCGCGGTGCTCTCCTGGGCAAAGTGGTGGTACATCAGCACCGACAGTACCCGGGTCTGTCCCTTTGCATACAGGATGTTGATACCCAGCAGCACCAGCAGTGCCGCCAGCAGCAGGGCCGCCCCCTGCTTCCATTTCAGGTTCATAGTATACCTCCGCCTGGTTTCCTCCGACGAGGGGCAATAGGCCCGGCAGGGACTTGCTTCGCACAGTCGGAATCCAAAAGGGTTTACAGATGCAAACCAGCAACTGCCCTCAGTATAGCTCATAAGTTTACAAATGTCAACCAAATACTGCCTATGACAGGATATAGGAAAAGTGTACCCCGGAAAGGCCGCAAACTTCCCTCTGACTTTGCTCCATTCGGCCTCAGATTTGTCTCAAAGCTGTAAAATAAACCAGGCGGCCCGGAATTCCGGGCCGCCTGGAAAGACAGCATGGGGAGCAGGGGTTATTCCGTTACTTTTTTCAGCCGGGCAATAATGGGCCAGCTCAGAAGGCCGCCGCACAAGGCGGTAACGCCCTGGGGCCAGGAGAACATAATGGAGAGCATGGCGGTCTGCTTTTCCGGCAGACCGGCGGCGGCCAGGACCATGGGCACCGTCAGCCACAGGAAGGCGCACTTTACCACAGCGCCGATAATCATGGCGGGAATGTGCCAGGAGGGGCGGCGGGCCAGCAGCCCGTAAACGATGCACAGCAGGGCGTTGCCTACTGCCACCATGGGGGTCACTACGATCTGGCTGATGCCGAAGGCGGCGGCCAGGACGGAGGAAAGAACGCCAATAACGGCGCCGGAGGTCACCCCGGAGCGGGCGGTAAATACCAGGAGGATGCAGTTGACCAGGGTGCCGGTAATGAGCTGCTGGACACTGAAGGGGCCAAAAATTGTGGCAATGCTGGGGATCCGGCTGCCCAGGAACTGGGCCACCACTACCAGGGCCACGCCCATGGCGGTGTAAGAGATCCATTTGGTTGTTTTGTTGTTCATGGGAATCACACTTCTTTCTGTTGTTTTAAGTTATTTGTCGGTTTTGGCGTAAATGGTTTTGCTGGATACGCCGGGGAGCATCCCCAGCTTGCCGCTCATGGCGCTGATGGTGCTGTTGGGGGCGCACATAGCAATGCTGATGATGGAGAGGTTTTTCTCCCGATAGGGGATGCCCATACGGCCGATGATGTGGCCGCTGTGCTCATGGAGAATGGCGTTGAGCCGTTCCACAGAGTCCGGGTTTTCCACGATGATGCCCACCAGGGCAATGCGTTCTTCCATAGTTAGTTTCCTCCTGTCTGGCGATGGTGCCGTGGGAATGGGACAAAGGAAAAGGCCCATGCCTCCGGCATGGGCCTTTTCCCGCCCTGATACAGGGCGGGAAAGCAAATCCTTCCATGCCTTTCCCCGCAGGACGAACCTTTGGGGGCAGAACTGGGTAGTATAGCGTTTGTTACAGCCGGGAGGGGGCCTGCGGCATCTCCCAGGCGTGGTGATCGGTGTGGAGCAGGTGGTGGCTGCGCTCTCCGCAGGGCTTTTCCAGGTAGTCCCGGTAAAGGGTGCGGATGTCCTCGTTCTCGTGGCTGAAGCGGACCTTTTCCGCCTTGTCCGCATCCCACAGGGCGCCGCCCCGGTACTCCGCCATTTCCACGCCGTCCACAATGGGCTGTCCGCCGCCGCCGGCACAGCCGCCGGGACAGGCCATGACCTCCACAAAGTCGTACTGGACGTCGCCCCGGCGGAGGGCATCCATGAGCTTGCGGGTGCGGCCCAGGCTGCTGACCACAGCAACCCGCACCACACCGGCGCCGGGGATATTGAAGGAGGCTTCCTTCCAGGTGCCATTTTCCATGCCCCGGACAGCCCGGAAGGTGTCGGCATTGGGGTTGCGGCCGGTGATAAGGAAGTAGGCGCTGCGCAGGGCTGCGTCCATAACGCCGCCGGTGGCGCCGAAGATCACCGCCGCGCCGGTGCTGGCTCCCAGGGGGCTGTCAAAGGGAGCCTCTTCCAGGGTGTCCACCAGAATGTGGTCGCTGCGAAGCATCCGGACAAACTCCCGGGTGGTGAGGACGATGTCTACGTCCGGATCGCCGCAGGCGTCCCGCATGGGCTCTAGGGCGGCTTCCTCCTTTTTGGCCAGGCAGGGCATGATGGAGATGACCTTTACCTTGTGGGGGTCCAGGCCCATCTTCTCTGCAAAGTAGGTCTTGGCCACGGCGCCGAACATCTGCTGGGGGCTCTTGGCGGTGGAGAGGTTGTCGGTAAATTCCGGATAGTTGGATTTGACAAAACGGACCCAGCCGGGGCAGCAGGAGGTGAACATGGGCCACTGGTAGTCCTCCCGGTGGGTGAAGCGCTCCACAAACTCAGTGCCCTCCTCCATGATGGTCAGGTCGGCGCTGAAGTTGGTGTCGAATACATAGTCAAAGCCCAGCCGCTTGAGGGCGGAGACCATCTTGCCGATAGTGGCGCTGCCGGGGGTGAGGCCGAACTCCTCCGCCCAGGCCACCCGTACCGCCGGGGCCACCTGGACCACAGTGGTGATGGCGGGGTCCGCCAGGGCGTCCAGCACCTCCTCGGTGTCGTCCCGCTCCCGGAGGGCGCCGGTGGGGCAGTGGGTGACGCACTGGCCGCAGAAGGCGCAGTCTGCCTCCCGGATCTTCCGGTCGTGGCTGACGTTGAAGGATACCCGGGAGCCGGTGCACGCCACGTCCCAGAGGTTCAGGCTCGGGATCTTTTCGCAGACCTGGATGCAGCGCATGCACTTGATGCACTTGCTCGCCTGGCGGATCAGGGGGGCGGTGCGGTCCCAGTTGCCCTTGCGGACGGCCATGGAGTAGGGC
>JAGHHM010000194.1 GCA_017887695.1 Oscillospiraceae bacterium
CTCATCGTGGGGGCACTACTACTTATTAATCTTGATAATCATACTCCCGCAGGTAATCTGCCACTAAGTCGAACCGTCCGGAGAAATGGGATGCCTTCAGCAGCAGGGCGGAACCGGGCGTATAGGCTGCCAGAAGATCCTCATAGGCATCTTTCTTGTCGGCGTACCACCGGACATCCGGGCAGCCCGCCTCCTTGGCGGCAGGCACCATATACTCCTTGCAGAAGGGACCAACCGCCAGCAGCATATCGATCCCCAGCTCTCCCAGAAGCTGGCCCATGGCCCGGTGGCCAGGCTCCGTGGCAGCGCCCAGCTCCTTCATATCCCCCAGCATGGCAATGCGCTTGCCGCAATCGGTCTTGGCGAGGATCCGGATGGCTGCCTCCATGGACTGGGGATTGGCGTTGTAGCTGTCATTGAGAAGGATCCGGCCGCCCGGCAGGTTTTCCACCCGCATCCGCTCCCCGGCAGGCTGATACTGGCTCACGCCCCGGCAGATCTCCTCTTTGGTCAGGCCCAGCCGCTCACCAATCACAACCGCCATGGAGGCGGCATAGATCATGTGAACACCGGGAGCAGGAATGGACAGGGGGTAAGCCTCCTCTGCGGTGCGGACGGTGCAGCGCACACCATTCACCCCCAGGTCCTCCACATCTTCCACCCGGACATTGCAGTTGTCCCCCATACCGCAGCGGAGGATCTCACAGGGCAGCTCCACCGTATTGAGCAGCTCATCGTCGCCGTTGAGCACCGCCACGCCGCCGGGCCGCAAATTCTCGAAGATCTCGCACTTGGCCCGCAGGATGGCCTCCTTACTGCCCAGATACTCCATATGGGCCTCGCCGATGTTGCCGATGACGGCAAAATCCGGCTGTACCATTTCCCCCATGTTCCGAATCTGGCCCGGGGCGTCCATGCCGGTCTCGATGACCGCCGCCTGATGCTCCGGAGCCAGCTCCAGCATGATGAGGGGGGTGCCGATATCACCGTTGAAGTTTCCCTTGGTCTTGAGGGTGTTCAGCCGCTGGGAGAGAACGGTGGCGATCATCTCCTTGATGGTGGTCTTGCCGGTGCTGCCGGTGATCTGTACCACCGGCAGGGTAAACTGGCCCCGGTACCACTGGGCCAGATCCTTCATGGCCCCCTTGGTATCCGGCACCTGAATATAGGTCTTATCCGGCCGCAAGGTCTCCGGCAGGCGGGCGCAGAAGCACCCGGCCGCTCCCGCCTCCAGTGCCTTATCAATAAAATCATGGCCGTCAAATTTTTCCCCCACAATGGGCACAAACCAGACGCCGGGGGTGATTTGCCGGCTGTCGGTGGACAGAGCGGTAACTGTCAGGGTCTCGTCACCATGCAGGACACCGTGGACGGCGTCTCTCATTTGAGCAGCGGTAACAGGCAGCATACTATTTCTCCTTTCGCCGCAAAGCGGCTGTTCCCAGGCTATCCCCAAGGGACGCCTTCTCTTGTTCTTCTTACCGGCCCGCTCCACGGGCCTCCATAGACAAGGCCAAGATTTCCTGGCACAGCGTGTCAAAATCCATCCCCGCGGCGGCAGCTTCCTTAGGCAGGAGGCTGGCAGGCGTCATTCCCGGCAGGGTGTTGATCTCCAGGCACCAGGGTCGGCCTTCTTCATCCAGAATGAAATCCGCCCGGGAGTAGGCCGTAAGACCCAGGGCCCGGTGGAGCCGCAGAGTGGCCTCCCCCATAAGGTGCCACTGTTCCTTGGTCACCGGAGCAGGGCACACCTCCTGGCTTCCCCCCTCCTGATACTTGGCGGCGTAGTCAAAATAAGCGCCGCAGCAGGGAATGATCTCCACCGGCGGCAGATACCGCTCCCCCAGGACCCCCACGGCAATATCCCGGCCAAAAAGCTTTTTCTCAACGATCACATGGCCGCCGTATTGTAAGGTATCCTCCAGGGCCTGGGCCAGCTGCTCCCGGGTGTCCGGCAGGGCTACCCCCAGAGAGGAGCCTCCGTTGATGATCTTTACCGCGCAGGGCACTGGCAGTTCCTCTGTCAGCCGGGGAATATCTTTTTCCTCGTAGATCAGCTCCCGCCAGGGAGGCGTCAGGATCCCTACCCGCTCCATCATCTGCTTGGCCACCGCCTTATTCATGGCCATGCCGGAGGAAAGGTAGCCGGAGCCGGTATAGGGGATCCCCAACAGGTCAAAAGCCGCCTGGACCCGTCCGTCCTCGCCGCACTCCCCGTGGAGCCCCAGGAACACCATATCCGCCTGGGAACAGATCTCCAACACTCCCGGCCCGAAAAGGCGGGCCGACTGATCTGCCCGGCTGCGGCGTACCGCCTCCAGGTCCGGCGCCTGAGCACTGATGGATATCTCTTCACAAAGGCCCTCCGGCGCGGAAAACGCTTCCTTTTCCCGGCCACTGTATGCCGGAATTCCCAGGTACATATCCACCAGCACGGCTTGGTGTCCTTTGTTCCGCAGGGCACGGCAAATGCCGGTGCCGGATACCAGGGAGACCTGGCGCTCCGGCGACAGTCCGCCGGCCAATACCACAATATTCAAATGGGCAACGCTCCTTATTTCGGTCTTTGCCTAAGGCAATACAGAATATAGTATAGCATGGGACACCGGAAAATACAACCATACCACCATAATAATCCCTTTTACCGGGGAAGTTCCTCCTTCTTTGCCATCCATCCCCCTATTTTTAGCACTCTCTTGCGACGAGTGCTAAAATTCATAGTTCGGTCATATTTTCCGCTATATTTGTTCATAAATCAGGGGCATGATATAGACATAAACAGAAAGGAAAAAGGAAGCGAGGCCAATGGAAAGCTAAAAGATCTTTGACAGGCTGCCAAAGCGGCCGCCCTGATACACGCCCCATGGGGCACGGGAGCCCGTCGCTCCCACCAATCAATTTGTTTAATAAATTTTCTGATATGGAGGTTAACTATTATGTTTGAACTGATGCCTTTTGGTCGTAACGATCTGTATCGTCCCTTCCGTGATCTGGAAAACCTGGAACGCAGCTTCTTCTCCGGCAAGGAGCTTGGCGGTTTCAAGACCGATATTAAGGATACCGGCAACGCTTATGTGCTGGAAGCCGATCTGCCCGGTGTAAAGAAGGAAGATATCCATATCGACATTGACGGCGATTACCTCTCCATCACCGCTCAGCGTAACAACGAGAAGAGCGAGAAGGACAAGGAGGGCAATTACATCCGCTGTGAGCGGTCCTATGGCTCCTTCTCCCGGAGTTTTGATATCTCCGGCGTCAAGGCAGAGGATATTACTGCGGCCTATGACAACGGCGTGTTGACCCTGACCATGCCCAAGCGTGAAGCCGCTGTACCCACCGCCCGCCGCCTGGAAATCCAGTAACACCACTTCCCGGGACAACACCTCGGGATATGCAGAGCCCGCGCCGGGCATAACCCGGCGCGGGCTTCTCGTTTTAGCACTCTTTTTAGAAGAGTGCTAATGTTTACAGTTTGGTCATATTCTGTTCATAATTGCCCTGCATGATAGGGCCAGTAAATATATATGTATCACCGGCCCGGTTATGGGCCAGTACACAACAGGAGGCTTACCAACGATTATGGCAAAGAAAGAATTTCAGGCAGAATCCAAGCGGTTGCTGGATCTGATGATCAACTCCATTTATACCCACAAGGAGATTTTCCTTCGGGAGATCATCTCCAATGCCAGCGATGCCATCGACAAGCTCTGCTACCAGTCCCTCACCGATGAAAATGTAGGTATGAAGCGGGAGGATTTCCGTATCCATATCCAATCGGATCCTGAGAACCGCATCCTTACCGTCAGCGACAATGGTATCGGCATGGACGAGGCAGATCTGGAGAAGAATCTGGGCGTCATCGCTTCCAGCGGCACCTACCAGTTCCGCCAGGAAACCGGCAAGGACGCGGAGGATGTCAGCGTCATCGGCCAGTTTGGCGTGGGCTTCTACTCCGCCTTTATGGTGGCTGACCGCATTACCGTCATTACCCGGAAGTACGGCGCGGACAGCGCCTGCCGCTGGGAGAGCGAGGGAGCCGACGGCTATACCATCACCCCCTGCGAACGAAGCAGCGTGGGCACTGACATTATCATGCACATCAAGCCCGACACCGAAGAGGAGAAGTACAGCGAATACCTGGAAGAGTACACCCTCCGCAACCTGGTGAAGAAGTACTCCGACTACATCCGCTGGCCCATCCGCATGGAAGTCACCAAGACCCGGAAGAAGGAGGGCTGTCCTGAGGACAAGCCCGAGTACGAGGACTACAAGGAGGAGGAGACCCTCAACAGCATGGTACCCCTGTGGCAGCGCCGCAAGAGCGACGTCACCAAGGAGGAGTACGACAAGTTCTACCAGGAGAAGTTCGGCGACTTTACACCGCCCCAGTCCGTCATTACCATTTCTGCCGAGGGGCAGGTATCCTACAAAGCCCTGCTGTATATCCCCGGCCGTCCTCCCTTTGACTACTATACCAGCGACTATGAGCGGGGCCTCCAGCTCTACTCCTCCGGCGTGATGATCATGGACAAGTGCCCCGACCTCATCGGCGAGCACTTCGGCTTCGTCAAGGGTGTGGTGGACTCTCCGGACCTGAGCCTCAACATTTCCCGTGAGCTGCTCCAGCACGACCGACAGCTCAAGCTTATGGCCGCCAACATCGAAAAGAAAGTCAAGAGCGAGTTGGAGCGGCTGCTGAAAGAGGACCGGGAGGGCTATGAGAAGTTCTTCAAGAACTTCGGCCGTCAGCTGAAGGTAGGCTGCCTCAACAACTACGGCGCCAAGCGGGAGCTGCTCCAGGATCTGCTGCTGTTCTACTCCTCCACGGAGAAGAAGCTGGTGACTCTCCAGGAGTATGTGGACCGGATGCCGGAGAGCCAGAAGTACATCTACTACGCCGCCGGTGAGAACGTAGCCATGATGGACAACCTGCCCCAGACAGAGCTGCTGCGGGAGCGGAATATGGAGATCCTCTACCTCACCGACCAGCCCGACGAGCTGCTCATGGAGATCCTCCGGGAGTACAAGGGCAAGGAACTGCGCTCTGCTGTGGATGGGGATCTGGGCCTGGACGACCTGCCGGAAACCAAGGAGAAGGATGAGGAGGCAAAAGATACCTTTGCCTTCATCAAGGAAGCCCTGTCCGGCGAAGTGGACGAGGTCCGTGCCTCCCGGAAGCTGAAGACCCACCCGGTGTGCCTCACCAGCGGCGAGGGCGTCAGCTTCGAGATGGAGCGGTATTTCGCTGTGGCCCAGCCGGAAATGGGCATCAAGGCCAAGCGGATTCTGGAGGTAAATGTGGACCATCCCGCCTTTGCCGCCCTGGATGCCGCCCGCACCGCCGATCCTGAAAAGGCCAAGAAGTACGCCCGGGTCCTCCTCAACCAGGCCAAGCTCATTGCGGGGCTGCCCATTGACGATCCCTCCGGCTACACTGACCTGCTGTGCAGTCTGTGGAACTAACCGTTTCCCATCACATATCCACAATGAAATGAAAAAGGGCCTGTGTCCGGATAAAACCGGACACAGGCCCTTACTACTTTTTTCACAGCTTAACCCGGGCAGTAATCAGGGCTCCGGCAGCGCCAATGCACACGCCCGCCACTGTCCCCGCCACCAGCAGGGCGGGCAGGTACCAGATCAGATCCGTAGTTCCCAGCACCGCCATGGCCACCAGGATCTGGCCGATGTTGTGGCATACGCCGCCGGCAATGCTGACCCCCAGGAGGGAAAACTTTCCGGTTTTCCGCAGCAGCAGCATCACCAGAAGGCTCAGCGCCGCCCCTGCCAGAGAGTAAGCAAAGCTGAAGGCGTTGCCAAAGGTGAAGGTCACCAGCAGCACCCGCACCAGGGAGATCACCGCCGCCTGCCGTGGTCCCAGATTGTACAGGGCAAAAATCACCACCAGATTGGCAAGGCCCATCTTCACTCCCGGCACCGCCAGAGACAGCGGTACCATGCTCTCCAGCCAGCTGAGGACCATGGCCAAAGCCACCAGCAAAGCAAACCGGGCCAGCCCCCGGCTGGCCTTTCCTGTTGCCATTTTCCCAGTCTCCTTCCTATCGGGCCACAGCGTCCAAGCCGCCGGAGGCCCCTTCGATACGGACTACCAAACGATGGGGCAGGCATACAATGGTCTCCCCCTCCCGGGAGATCCAGCCGGTATGGACACAGGTGTGGTCGCCGCAATTTGCCTCTGTTACCGCCGCTCGCCCGCCGGTGATCTCCAGCACATTGTAGTCCTCTTCCCCGATAGTAACTGTCCGCTCTTCCTCAAGAGCGTAACGGCCCACTTCCGTACCGTCCACTGTCACCACCACCCAGCCGCCTTCTCCGCCAGGCCGCAGCAGGAACCACAGCGCCGCCGCCAGTACCAGTACCCCTACCGCCAGCAGCCAGTCATTCCGATGTCCTTTCAACGTTCCCGCCCCCTTGCCAAGCCGTGGATTTCGTGTATACTGTTCCTATGGTCCCAAAAGGACCGGTATTCCGATTATACCAGCGCCGCCCCACCGGCGCAAGGAGAACCTATGAGAAAACGACTGTCCCTCTTTTTGTTCCTATCCCTGCTGCTGGTCCTTCCGTTTTCCGGCTGCGGCACAAAGCAGCCTCTGGTGCGGGAGGATTTCCTTTTGGATACCTTTGTCTCCGTCACTCTCTATGACGGCAGCGAAGACCAGGCCCAGGGGGCCCTGGATCTCTGCCGCTCCTACGAAAAGGTCTTTTCTCGCACCGACCCGGACAGCGAACTCTATCAGCTTAACCACCGGGAGATCACTGAGGTTTCCGACCAACTGGCCGAAGTGATTTCCCTGGGACTGAAGTATGCCCAGCGCACCAACGGTGCCTTTGACATTACCGCCGGAAGCATTACCTCCTTGTGGGATTTTTCTGCCGAAACGCCCCAGGTCCCCGACCCGGCGGCGGTAGCGGCTGGCCTGGAGCACGTGGGCTGGGAAAAGGTCTCTCTCTCCGGAAATACTGTCACCTTCTCCGACCCAGATACCATCATTGACCTGGGCGGCATTGCCAAGGGCTATATCGCCGATCAAATGGCCGACTATCTCCGGCAGGAAGGCGTCACCTCTGCCATCATCGACCTGGGCGGCAACCTGTACTGTCTGGGAACAAAGCCCGGCGGCCAGCCTTTTCAGGTGGGTGTCCAGTATCCCTATGAGGAGCGGCAGACGGTTATCGGTTCCCTGCCGGCAGAAAACCTGTCGGTGGTGACCTCCGGCGTCTATGAGCGCTGCTTCACCGCAGATGGCGTCCTGTACCACCACATTCTGGATACGTTTACCGGCTACCCGGTGGAAAAAGGCCTTCTCTCTGTAACCATTGTTAGCGACAAATCCGTGGATGGCGACGCCCTGAGCACCGCTTGTTTTGCCCTGGGGCTGGAGGATGGCATGTCGCTGATTGAGGATACAGAAGGCGTGGACGCCATTTTCATTACCGACGATTTTACGATCCAACTGTCTGACGGCTTGGAAGGCGTATTTCAGAAGGCCTGACCGCATCCCGCCACAAATACGCAGCGCCGCCCGCCTCTTATGTGAGACGGGCGGCGCTTTTTCATCCTGTCAGCGAAGCTGCCCTTTATGAAGCCAATCCACCTTAAAGAAATAGATGGTAAGGATCGTAACGCTGCATACCCAGGTAATGGGGTAGGACCAGAACACCACCCGGATGTCTTGGGTCAGAGGTACCATCAGCTGAATCCAGATCACTCGAAGGACACACCAGCAGCCCACCATTACGAACATGGGCACCCGGCTGAGTCCCGCACCACGAAGGACGCCTGCCATACCATGGGAATAAGCTACCAGCGCATAAGCAAAAACTATGTTTCGGGCCATCAAAACGCCATAGCGGATGACCTCGGGATCATCGTTGAAAAAGCGGATCAAATCCGGTGCGGCGAAGTAAATAAAGGCGCCGCCCAATTCTGAGACCACCATCGTGGCCACCAGGCCAAACGCAGCGCCTTTCTTGGCCCGCTCATACTGCTTGGCGCCAATATTCTGGCTGACAAAGGTGGACAGGGCCAGAGAAAAACTTCCGGAGGGCAGCAGAGCAAAGCCATCCAGCTTGTTGTAAGCTCCGCAGCCTGCCATGGCAATTTCTCCAAAACTGTTGATGTTACTCTGCACCACCACATTGGACAGCGACACCACCGCGTTCTGGATGCCGCTGGGCAGGCCGATGGCAATGATCTGGCGGAGATACCGCTTGTCAATACGGATGGCCCGCCAGTCCATCCGGTAGACTGTATCCTCACGGATCATCTTCCAGTACACCAGCACCACGCTCAGCCCCTGGGCAATCACTGTGGCAAAGGCCGCGCCGCCGATCCCCATATCCATCACCGCGACAAACAGAAGATCCAGCGCTACATTGACAATAGTGGATACGATGAGGAAATACAGCGGCCGCTTGGAGTCTCCCAAGGCCCGGTAGATCCCGCTGCCGATATTGTACATCACCGTCGTCAGGACACCGGCAAAATAAATCCGGAAATACAGCACAGAGCTGTCCATCACACTCTCCGGCGTCTGCATCCAGCGCAGGATCAACGGCGTGATCGCTACGCCCACCACTGTCAGCGCTACGCCTGAAATGAGGCCAAAGGCAATGGTGGTATGGATCGTTGCCCGCATCTCCTCATACTGCTTTGCGCCATAGTAGCGGGACACCACTACGCCGGCTCCTACCGCCACACCCATCAGCAAACTGACCAACAAGTTGATCAGCGCTCCGGAGGAACCTACCGCCGCCAAGGCTTCCTTTCCTACAAACTTACCTACGATCACTGTATCTGCCGCGTTATAAAACTGCTGGAATACGTTGCCCAGCAGCAGCGGCACAGTAAACAGCAGGATCTGTTTTCCGATGGGCCCCTCTGTTAGATTTACACTCGCACCCTTCGTTCCGCTCATAGGTCATCTCTTTTCCATACAGGAGCAGGTATGCCCTGTCTCCCTTTTTTCTTTATACTACCACCAGGCACCGGGGGTTCGTCAAGTCTATCCGGCAAAATTGAGCAGCTATTGTCTATTTCCGGCGGACAATCTCTGATCAAAAAACGCCGCCGCCTAAAAGGCGACGGCATACAGTGATATGCGAAGATGTCCTGGCGGCGATCAGGCCAGATCCTGGGCCAGGATGTAGCGGCGCATGGGCTTGACTTGGTACAGCAGCGTGAACACCACCATGGTCAGCACAATGTTGGGAGCGGCCCAGAGGATATTGTACAGGAAGGAGTAGAACCAGGGGCTGGTCATGGTCATACCCAGGAATTCATCCGGCATCCACTTGCCCCATACGAACACACCCACCAGATAGCTGCTAAGGAACTGCAGGCATCCGCCTACCAGCGTACCCCAGATGTGGCTGTTCTTCTTGCCGCGGAACAGCCCGGCGCCCAGGCCCAGCAGGCAGAAAGCCAGGAAGTAGTCGCAGATGATGGTGGTCCAGTCAATGGCCATACCGTTGCCAACCACATAGTTCAGGCCGCCGAAAACAAAGCCGGCCATGGCGCCCCAGCCCGCACCATAGCGGACGGCAAAAAATACGATAGGGAGCATGGAAATGTTCAGCAGGGAGCCGCCGTTGGGTAGCTGGCCCGGCAGGACTTCCTTCAACAGGTCGAGAATGATGGCCAGAGCAATCATCATCGCCGCCTCGCACAGGGCTTTTACGTTTCTGTTCATGTTTTCTTCCTCCTCAAAATAGTGGCGGGAAGTGCCGCGGGCAATAAAAAATCGCATACCCGCAAGCGTGGGCATACGACAATAATTATACCAAAGATAACGGTAATCGCATTCCTACGCCGGCATTACCCGGATCAGGTTCGAGGGACCTCGACGGCAATACGTCGCATCTCAGCCGGCATGCGCCAGCGCCCCTTGGATTGTGGTGCCAGTATAGCAGTGGTTCTTTCATCTGTCAATGGGCGATTTCGACAAATCCCGATCCAGCAGGAAAAGGCCGCAGTTAACCTCAATTCTCCCCAGCCAACCAAAAGGAAGCAGCGGGACCATCCCTTTGGATGATCCCGCTGTACATCTGATTCATTTGAATGAGACGCCCATCAGCCTACGCGCTTGGCTCCCTTATAGTAGCCGTTGTAATAGCTCTCGCTGAGGCTGTTGATCCGTACGCCCTCACTGCTGGAGGCGTGGATAAATTCATTGTTGCCGATGTAGATGCCCACATGGGAGCAAGCCTTACCGTTGCTTCGGGAAGGATCGCAGAAAAGCACCAGATCGCCGGGCTGGAGATCTGCCCGCTCCACATAGGTACCCACGGACTCCCACTGAGAAGTGGCAGAGTGGGGGAGGCTGTAACCCAGCAGGCTGTACACATACATGGTAAAGCCGGAGCAGTCAAACCCTCTGGAGGAAGACCCGCCGTACACATAGGGAACGCCCAGGTAACCCATAGCCAGCTCTACCGCCTCCGCACCAAGCTCACTGGCAGCGGAAGGATTGTAGGGGCGGACATATTCTGCGCTTATGTAACCGGCCACGCCGTCATAGTTCATGATGTACCAGCCGTCAGACAGGGAAATCAGCTCCACCATGCTTCCGGCGTAAACTTTCCCCAGAATGCTGCTGTCCGTGTTGGGCTCGCTGCGGACATTGACACAGGAGCCGGTAACGATCCCCCGGGGATCCGCCATCAGGATGCCGTCCACATAGACGTAGTTGGCATTGACGTAGCCCACCTGATCCTCCCAGGCCACATAGCACCATTCCCCATCCACAGACAGCACCGTCAGCTCTGCAC
>JAGHHM010000195.1 GCA_017887695.1 Oscillospiraceae bacterium
CTAGTATACCTTATCTTTTGCCAGGAATCAATGGTTGCTGATGTAATGCTCAGCCTGCATAGCGGCAATGGCGCCGTCAGCGGCGGCAGTGACCACCTGACGCAGGCTCTTGACACGGATATCGCCGGCGGCGAACACACCGGGAATGCTGGTGTGCATATTCTCGTCGGTCTTGATGTAGCCGTTCTCCATGTCCAGCATGCCCTCGAAGAGCTGGGAGTTGGGGTTATAGCCGATAAAGCCGAAGAGTCCGAAGAGGCCGTCATCCTCGTCCGCATTGATGGTGGTGAGCTCACCGGTCTTGACGTTCTTCACGGTCATGGAGCTGAGCAGCTCGTCACCGTCCACACGGGTGACCACGGTATCCCACATGAAGTGGAGCTTGGGGTTCTTAAAGGCCTTCTCCTGGATGGACTTGGCAGCACGCAGCTCGTTCCGGCGGTGAATGATGGTCACCTTCCGGGCAAACTTGGTCAGGTACATGGCCTCTTCCACGGCGCTGTCGCCGCCGCCCACCACGTACACCTCAAAATCTTCAAAGAAGGAGGCATCGCAGGTAGCGCAGAAGGAAATGCCCTTACCGGTAAACTTGCCCTCATTCTCACAGCCGATGGGCTTGGGGAAAGCGCCGGTGGCGATGATGACGCACTTGGCCTCGTACTCGCCCTTGGCGCCGATCAGCTTCTTCACTTCGCCGTTGAGCTCCACGCTTTTGATTACGTCGGAGCAGCGCTCAGCGCCGAATTTCTTGGCCTGCTCGGTCATACGGGCAATAAGGCTGGGGCCGCTCTCGCCCTCAACAATCTGGCCGGGGTAGTTCTCAATCTCGTCGGTGATGGCAATCTGACCGCCATCCTGACCCTTCTCAATGATCAGAGTGCTCAGACGGCTTCTGCCGGCATAGAGACCGGCGGCCAGGCCAGCAGGGCCGGCGCCAAGAACAATTACATCATAAATCTTGCTCATATCCACTGTAAACTCCTGTTTTTCAGAATGTCCGGCATGGGATAAACCATATCAGCAGATATAGTATATCCCATACCGGTTTTCCAGTCAATTAGGCAATGAGTAAAATTAAAGCATGGAAATCAATGGCTTTAATAGATTTTCTCGATATTGGTATGGGATAGAGCGGGGCAAATGCCCCGCCTATCCCATACCGGGATATCAATTCTCAGGAGATCAGACCTCAAAAATAGTCTGGTCCTCGACCTCAGTGGTCAGAGCCTCCAGGGCGCGCTCCACCAGCTTGCGGCGGAGAGCCTTCTCCTCTTCGGGGGAGAGGGCGGGGTTGCCCAGGGGGTGGGGAATTGCGATGGTGGGAACGATTCTGTTGGCGCCCACCGTCATGGAGATAGGAGTGACCGTGCACATATGCACCACGGGGATACCGGCCCGCTCGATCTCTTTAACCATCGTTGCACCGCAACGCGTGCAGGTACCTCAGGTACTGGTCATGATAACGGCATGAACACCGGCCTGGAGCAACTTCTGAGCATACTCGGCAGCAAAAGATTTGGCGTTGGCCACGGAAGTACCGTTACCAACAGTGGTGTAGAAGTAGTCGTGGAGCTTGCCGATCTTGCCCTCGCGCTCCATGTCCCGCAGCACGTCCACAGGCAGGACGCGGTTGGGGTTCTCGTTGGCGTAGACAGGATCGTAACCGCCGTGAGCGGTCTCATAGCCCTCGCTGGTGAGCTTCTCAACGCCGGCGATGCAGTACTCACCGTAGTGGGAAGCGGAGGAGGACTCGATGTGATCGGGGTTGCCCTTGGGGACAATACCGCCGGAAGTGCACAGGGCGATGGTAGCCTTGCTCAGATCCTTAACGGCGGGATTGGGGGCCACACGGTCGAAGGAAGGCATGGGATACTCGGTGGTGAAGGGCTTGCCGTTGAGCTTGGCCACCAGCATATCCACAGCGCGCTCAGCGCCCACCTTCTTCTCGAAGAAGTTCTTACGGATGCCGTTGGGCATATAGCCCTCCTCGCAGGAGGCACCGATCTTCTCGCCCTTCATCAGCTTCAGGGCCAGCTTGGCCATAGCGGGGGCAGCCTTGCGCATGCCGGCAGCGCTGTTGGCGGTAGCGACCATGAGGACCTTGTTCTTCAGGTCAGCGCCGGGGTTCTCCTCGTACATACCAGTGAGGACGGGGATGCCCAGCTCATCCTGCACAGCGGCGCAGATGGTGGCGCAGGCATAGCCGTAACGACCAGCGTTGAAGGCAGGGCCAGCCAGGAAGAAGTCGGGCTTCTCAGCCTTGACCCAGTCCAGAATCTGAGCCTTGGCATCAGCCTCGTGCTCAGCGAAATAGGAGTCGCCGCAGACAACAGTCTTGACGATCTCAGCCTCACCCTTCCAAGCCTGGTTGAAGGCAAGGCCGGGGCCGACGATACCGTCGCGCAGCTCGGGAGCCACGTGAGCCATTTCCTCGCCGCCGATGTTGGCGAAGAACTGGTTGATATAGTGTACTACTTTATAACTCATAATGAATGATCCTCCTTTCCTTCATTATCGGGCGCTCAGGCAGTTGAAGCCCATCTCGTTGGTAGCGCCGGTAATAACCTGGAGCTCAGCCTCGATGGTGCCGTCGGGACGCAGGGAGCCAGCATGGCCGCCGGCGATGACGTCCACATAGTCCAGGGTGCCGATCACCTTGTCCATCTTGGGCAGGATGATGACTTCGTTGGCGTTGCCGCCGGTGACCACAGCGTCAGCCAGAGGATCGGCATCCGCCAGGGACTGGCTCTTACCATCCTGGCCGGCGTACTCGTCGGTGATGATGGTGGTCTTAACGCCCTGGAGCTCGATCTTCTTGGTGTTCATGATCAGGTCGGTATCGGGGTTGCCGAAGCCTTCCTGGGACACGATAGCGCCGTCCAGATCCAGCAGGCGGCAGAGCTTGGCGCTCCAGTCGGAGGAACGCTGCTTGTCAGCCAGGTAAACGTTCTCGTTGGTGATGATGTTGCAGACGTAGTTGAGGGTCTTGCCGTGGGCGGCGAACAGGGCCTTCACCACGGGGTTGTTCAGGTGGTGATAGGTGGTGTTCTTATCGCAGGCGGACACGCAGTTACCGCTGATGATGGCGCCGTCCATGGTCTCGGTGGGGTTGAGGATGGTGGTGAGGGTACGCTTGGCGTCCACACCGTAGACATAGGTGTCGTGGAGCAGGCCCTGGGTCTGCAGCATGTGGACATAAGCCACACGGGGCAGGTCGGGATACTTCTCGATACCCTCCTTGATGCCCAGAGTCTCGAACTCCTGGGTCTCATCGGGGGTCACATTCCGGCCGATCTCACCGATGAAGGTGGCGGCCCGCAGGCCGGCGATACGGACGGCGTGCTCATACTCGTGCTTGTGATCCTGATAGCCCTCAGCAGGCTCGGCGACAACCACGAAGTTGTTGAGCTTGGAGAACGGAGTGTAGTCGGCGCCGGGGCCGGACATGTCGATGATGCCCTCCTGGAAACCGACGATCTTGCCGGCGGTGACCACGGCCATGCCGCGCAGGACATGAGTCTTGCCGCTGCCGACGGTGTCAACCTTGGAGATGACGCCGGGGAACACGCCGCCGGGGCCCTCTACCTTCACGCGGGGCTCGATTACGTCCTTGACGGGGGTGATACGGACGCTCTCGCCAGGCTTGGCAACATCGAAGCTGAAGTCCTTGACCCAGGCCTTCACGTCGTCATCTTCGTACATGAATGCCTTGACAGCGTCCGGGTCGACAAACAGGGTGCTGTTTTCTACCTTGCATTCCTTTGAAAACTGGATGTCATTGATCTGGATATAGCCCAGTTCCAATTTCAAAGTGAACACCTCCTTCTTTCTTACTTTTTATTACTAAGACCTGCCACGGCGTCAAAACCGATGGCGCCGCAGAGCAGGGTATAGTCGATAAGCTGGAAGTCCTCCAGCACCTGCTGGGTATACTGCCGGGTGCAGGGGACAAATTTGTCGCACACGCCGATGGCGTTGCTCATAATCTCAGCAAATTGCTGGTCAAAGCCGTGGGGCACCATGGAAACGATCACGGACTTATAGGGCGTCTCGTTGGGCTTGACGCTGCCGGAGAGAGGGTGGGTGTACAGAGTGTGGCCCCCATAGACCTTGTCCCGGGCCATGACCAGGATCTCCCGATAGCTTTTTTCCGGATGGAATTCGATGGTGTACAGGCCCCGACCCTCCATACAGGAAACGACCAGGGGATTGTTGGTCAGGATCAGGAAATCCCTGGGGTTACCGATGGTGCTCATGTGCCGCTCGTCCTCCTTCGCCCTGCCTGCTGAGAAAAACAGAGCAAGGCAATATGAAAAGATTCACTGCCTTGCTCTGTTACATAACCTGAGAGATTCCCCGCCCCTGCGGGTTGCTCCTTCGGCGCTTTCGCTCTCCAGAGGGTTGTCAGTTTCCGGTCTGTTCGCCTGAGATCTTCGCGGCGGGATTGGCTGCCCCGCCCCTTATTCCTTCGGCCCCGCTTCATGCAGGTCTCCCGAAAACGTCATCCAACAATATTCACAAATCACAGGCTCGACAGTGGCGCAACCTGACAGCATTATTTTATTTTAATCCGGCAAAAAGTACAAGGGAAAAAACAGGGGAATTTTAAAATCCAATATATTTGATATATAGATGATATCGATAAATAAAAAGCCTCAGCGGCCCTTCTCATTTTCCGGCCGCGGCTTGTTGCCGCTGACATCCGCCACATAGTCATAGAAGGCCTGGGCAATGGGGGAGAGGATGTTGTTTTTGTGGCGTACCAGATACAGCTTGCGCCGCAGGCTCACGTTGTCAAAGTTGAACGCCAGAATTTTCTTGAACTGGCAGTAGTCCTCGGAAGCGCTTTTGGAGATAACGGCAATGCCCAACCCCTCGCTGACCATCTGCTTGATGCTCTCAGTGGAGCGGACCTCTACGGCGGTGCGGATGTCCTTGGGGTTGACGCCCATCTCCTTGAGGAAATTCTCTGTCTCCAGGCGGGTGCCGCTGCCGGATTCCCGGCTGATAAAGGTCTCCTGGGTGATCTGGCGGGTAGGGAAGCCGGTGGAGAGGTAGGCCTGGTAGTGGGGGGTATTGGAGGTGATGATCACCAGACGGTCCTCCGCCAGCACCTGATAGACGCACTTGGGCAGGTTGATAATGGTACCGGTAAAGCCGATTTCCACCTTGCGGGCGGATACCTGCTCAGCTACCTCAGCGCTGTCCAAAATCTGGAGGCTGAAGCTGATGTCGGGGTACTCCGCCCGGAAATTCTGAATGAGCTTGGGCAGGTAATACTGCCCGGGGATGGTGGACGCCGCCACAGAGACGGTGCCCCGCATCTCCTTGGAGAAGGCCTTAATGGCCTGGACGGCATTGGTCCGCAGGCGCAATATCTCCTTGGCGTACTCGTAGAGAAGATTGCCTGCATCAGAGGGATAGATCTCCTTGGTGGTGCGCACCAGAAGCTTGATATTCAGCTTGCGCTCCAGGGATGCCACATGGGCGCTGATGGTGGGCTGGGTCAGGTACAGGGCCTCCGCAGCCCGGGAAAAGCTGCCCTTTTCCACTACGCAGGCAAAGGCTTCCAGTTCCTTGATGTCAATATCCATACAACAGGGCCTCCTTCCAGGCGGCAGAACAGCGGCGCATGAAAAAACCGGCGGCGCGAGATACGCGCCGCCGGTTCTGGCGGGAATATGTGGGAATCGAACCCACCTAAGAGGCTCTTCACCCCTATCACTGGTTTTGAAGACCAGGGGGCACACCAGCACCCTTCTACTCCCATATGCAGCGCGATTCTACCATATAATTTGAAAATGCGCAACTAAAATGATAGACTAATAGAATATATCTATAAATGATATAGAATCTATCGGAAACGGGGCCGGCGGGCCGGGCTCAGAAGCCCAGGCCCATACGCCGGATATCCCCGTCCTTTTTCAGGATCTTGTTCTTGTCGTAATATTCCAGCACCGCCAGGGCATACTTCCGGGAGGTGCCCAGCAGGTCCCGGAACTCCGCCAGGGTCAGTTCCGGATGTTCTGCCATAAAGTCCTTGGTTTTCCGGCAGATGTCGTCGTAGACCTGCCAGTGAATACACAGCTGGGGGGTCAGCAGCACCAGATCTCCGCCGGAGACCATACTCTCCACCACCTGCTTGCAGTCATTTTGCTCGTTGGCGGGGAAGTCGGCGTACACCTCATCCAGGCCCGGCACCTCCAGCCCTGCCTTCCGGTAGATCTGGAGCAGCTTCTCACGGATGTTGTTCTGCCGCTTGGTCAGATGGACGGAGAAGTCTGCCAGGGCGTAGCGATCGGCCACGGCTTTGATTTTGCCCTCCAGGGCCATAGAGGCCAGGATGGCGTCGGCAATGGCCTGATCGGTGGCCTTGAACAGCTTCTGCCGCAGCTCCGCCACCTTCATGCCGGCGTGGAGAGGGTTCTGCTTGTGGTACTGCTCCAGGAGCCCCCGGCAGGTGTCCCAGAGCTTGTCGAATACACTGCCTGCCAGGTACCGGCCTGGCAGAGGCTCCAGGAGCTTGCCGCCCTGGCACAGGGCGTCCAGTTCCTCCTTGAGGTCATCGGTATCCCGGTTGAGCTGGGCTGCCAGCTTTTCCAGGGTGGGAAGGCCATGGCCGTACTCCGCCACGGTCTGCATCAGCTTCTGGTCGCCGGAGCCGCCCTCCTTGATGGCCAGAATGTCCAGCACATGGGGATCGTTGCGTTTATGACGGCGGGGGCAGTCGTCCAGCACCACGCCGCCGCCGATGGTCTCCAGGGGGGAGAAGAACCGGATTACAAACCGGTCGCCGGGCTTGGTGGCGATCTCCTCAGTCATCCGCAGCTGAGCATAGCAGCTCTCGCCGGGCTGCAGGGCTTCCCGGTCCAG
>JAGHHM010000196.1 GCA_017887695.1 Oscillospiraceae bacterium
GGGCATTTCCTTCTGCGCTACCTGCGATGCCTCCTTCTTTGAAGATTTTGAGGTGTACGTGGTGGGCGGCGGCGACAGCGCCGTGGAAGAGGCTATGTACCTGACCAAGTTCGCCCGGAAGGTGACTATCATTCACCGCCGGAACGAGCTGCGTGCTGCCAAGTCCATTCAGGAGAAGGCTTTCAAGAACCCCAAGCTCCACTTCATGTGGGATACCGTGGTCACTCGCGTGGACGGCGACGAGCTGCTCAGCTCCATGACTGTGAAGAACGTCAAGACCGGCGAGCTTACCACCATCAATGCGGACGAGGAGGACGGCCTCTTCGGACTCTTCGGCTTCATCGGTTACAACCCCAATTCCCAGCTCTTCGAGGGCATGCTGGACATGGAGAACGGCTACATCAAGACCGACGAGAACATGCACACCAACATCCCCGGTGTGTTTGCCGCCGGCGACATCCGTGTCAAGAGCCTGCGCCAGGTGGTTACTGCCGCCGCTGACGGCGCCATTGCCGCTATGCAGGCTGAGCACTACATCAGCAACCATTGATTCCTGACATAAGATAAGGTATACTAGCTTTATCAATAATACAAAGGAGGAATTTTCCCATGCTTGAGCTGGATAAGAACACTTTTGAGGCCGAAGTGCTGCAGGCCGAGGGCAAGGTCCTGGTGGACTTCTATGGCGACGGCTGCGTGCCCTGCGCCGCTCTGATGCCCCACGTTCACGCTTTTGCCGAGACCTATGGCGACAAGATTAAGTTCTGCGCCCTGAACACCACCAAGGCCCGCCGTCTGGCCATCGGCCAGAAGATCCTGGGCCTGCCCGTTATCGCTATTTACGAGAACGGCGCCATGATCGACTCCTGCGTCAAGGAGGACGCTACCCCCGAGAACGTGGAGGCCATGATCAAGAAGTACGTGTAATCGTACACCCATCCCTGGTAGATACCGAAAGGTTTCTATAAAAATCTATTGCAAAGGAGGAAAGAGACATGAGCATCTTGGCTGGTAAGAAAGTCATCATCATTGGTGACCGCGATGGCATTCCCGGCATGGCTATCGAAGCCTGCGCGGAATCCGCCGGCGCTGAGGTCGTGTTTTCCTCAACGGAGTGCTTCGTCTGAACCGCCGCTGGTGCAATGGATCTGGAAAATCAGAAGCGGGTTAAGGAACTCGCCGAGCAGTATGGCCCCGAGAACATTGTTGTTCTGCTGGGCGCTGCTGAGGGTGAGGCTTCCGGCCTGGCCGCCGAGACGGTGACCAATGGCGATCCCACTTATGCCGGTCCGTTGACAGGAGTCTCGTTGGGACTCAAGGTTTACCATGTGTGCGAGCCCGAAGTGAAGGCAGAGTTCGATGAAGCCGTCTATGAGGAGCAGGTCAGCATGATGGAAATGGTGCTGGATGTTGATGATATCATCAACGAAATGACCAGCATCCGCGAACAGTACTGCAAGTACTAAGGGAGCAAGACATGCCTATTGGGCGGCGGCTAAAGCCGCCGCCCTTCCGTCTTTCTGTCACTATAAATGGCTGCAGGAGCAATTGCCGCCCTCGGGCCACGCCATATGGTGAGGAAGCACCCCACCCCGCAGCAGAGTAACTGCTGCATCGATTTATAGCGATTGACAGGCCGCCCTTTTCGGCGGCCCCCGGAAAAACAATACGAGAAAGGCTGTGGACAACATGAAAAGTGTCATCAAAGGCGCCGGATACATTCTGGTGCACACCCCCGACATGGTTCTCCATAACGGAACCACCCAGACTACCGAGCGGATCGTGAATCCTGACAGCGAATACCTCAAGGAACTGCCCAAGCACATCCGTACCTTTGACCAGGCTCTCAGCTACTGGCCCAACCAGGTCTACATCGGCAACAAGACCCCCGACGAGCTGGCCGCTGTGGAGCAGCCCTGGTGCGACAAGGTCTGCGATGTCAACGACCGTTACGGCCACTTCGGTCAGATCATGCCCCAGGAGGAGTTCCTGCTGCTGATGCAGGCCTGCGACGTGTTCGGCCTTGTTAAGCTGGAGAAGAGCTTTGTGGAGGCCCACAAGGCTGCCCTGGCTGCCAACCCCATCATTGATGAGACCATTATGGCCCGCATTCCCGCCGAGCAGACCGAGGCCGCTGAAATTGAGCGTCTGGTGAACGAGGAGCACTCCGAAGGCCTGTATCACAACGGCCAGCTGGTGGGCTGCGTCAACCGCGCTCACGATATCGACGTGAACCTTTCCGCTCACGTGATGCACGAGAACCTGGTGAGCAAGGCCAGCTCCGTTATGGCCCTCCTCTCCGCCCTCAAGAACGCCGGCATCGCCAAGGAGGATGTGGACTACGTGGTGGACTGCGCCGAGGACCCCTGCGGCGACATGAACCCGCCGGGCGGCGGCAACTTCGCCAAGAGCGCTGCTGAGATTGCCGGCCTGCCCAACGCCACCGGTTCCGACGCCCGCGGCTTCTGCGCCGCCCCCGCCCACGCCATGATCGAGGCTGCCGCCCTGGTGGCTTCCGGCGCCTACAAGACCGTGGTGGTCACCGCCGGCGGCTGCACCGCCAAGCTGGGCATGAACGGCAAGGACCACGTGAAGAAGGGCCTGCCCATCATGGAGGACATGATCAGCGGCTTTGCCGTGGTGGTCACCCAGGACGACGGCGTGAGCCCCGAGATCAACCTGGATATGCTGGGCCGCCACACCGTGGGCACCGGCTCCGCCCCCCAGGCCGTTATCTCCAGCCTGGTCACCAACCCCCTGGACAAGCACGGCCTGAAGA
>JAGHHM010000197.1 GCA_017887695.1 Oscillospiraceae bacterium
ACCGCCGAGCGTTTGGCGGAAAAGTATCTGCGGCTGACCAAAACCTACCGGGTGGCCCAGTATATCCTCTATGGCGCCACCCTTTTGGGCCTGGCCATCGGAAACCTGGCAAGCGAGGGTACCCTCAGCTGGTTTTGGATTGCTGTGGCGGCGGTGCTGCTGGCGGCGTCTCTGACGTTGGTGCCGGCTTTGGTGGGGTTGAGGCAGGAGCTGGTGCCCTATCGGATCAGTATTTCTCTGGGGAGTGCCCTGGCGTCCCTGGAACTGCTTTTGCTGCTTTGCTGTCTGTACAGCGGCGGGGACTGGTTCCCCATGGCAGCAATGAGCGTGCTGTTTGGCCTGAGTTTTTTCATCCTGCCGGTGCTGCTGCGGCAGCTGCCTCTGCCGGAAGCCCTGGAGGGACGGCGGCTGTCGGTATACCTGGTGACGGAAACGGTGCTGCTGGAGCTGGAGCTGTTGACGGGATGCCTCTATACCGGCGGAGACTGGTTTGCCATGGCGGCGGTAAGCGTGCTGTTTGGCCTGAGTCTTTTCATTCTGCCGGTGCTGCTGTGGCAGCTGCCCCTGGGACGGTTTGTTTCCTGCAACAAGCTACTGGTGTGGATGACAGTGGAAACGGTGCTGCTGTTTGCCCTGCTGGCGACAGGCCAGTGGTACGGCGGCGGCAACTGGCTGTGGAGTGTGGGCGTGCCGACCGCCCTGGTGGGGCTGGCCCTGCCCTGGGGGCTGATGGCTTGGGGCCGTTATCTGCCGGGAGGCCCCTGGCTGCGGGGAGCGGTCTGCTGTGTCTGGGGCGGCATATGGCTGTGGCTTTCCCCCTGGGCAGTGGATCAGATCATGCTGGCCAACGGCTGGAATGACAGCCAGCCCTACGAGATTTTCTGGCCTTTTACCCTGTGGGGAGGAACTCCGGGACCGGTTCAGGTTATGGGAGGAATTATTATCGCCCTGTGGATAGCGGCGGTGGCCCTGGCTGTGGTGGGCCTGCGGCAGAGAATTGGCCGCAGATAAGAACCTGCTGATCCTTGGTACAGGTGTAAATTGATTTTTACCCCCTTGTGGAGTACAATAACGGCAAAAGAGCAGAGGCGCAGCCTCTGATGGAAGAAAAAGATGCCAGAGATAAGGGGGTAAGATTATGATGATTCGCAGTGCCCGGGGCAAGCTGCCGGAGATCGCTCACTCCGCCCGGGGAGCGGACAGCGCTGTGGTGACCGGGGATGTGACCCTGGGGGCTTATGTAACGCTGTGGTATGGGGCGGTTCTTCGGGGAGATGAGACCCCTATCCGGATCGGGGACGGCTCCAATATCCAGGATAACTGCGTTGTCCACGGTACTGCCGGCAAGCCGGTGACGGTGGGCAGCAACGTGGTGGTGGGCCACGGGGCCATCCTCCACAGCTGCACGGTGGAGGACGGCTGCCTCGTCGGTATGGGCGCCATTTTGCTGGATGGCTGCGTCATCGGCAAGGGCAGCATTATTGGCGCGGGGGCCCTGGTGCCTCCGGGGAAGATCATTCCTCCGGGGAGCATGGTCATGGGAGTGCCCGGCAAGGTAGTCCGGGCTGTTACCGAGGAGGAAATGGCGTCTACCCTGGCCAATGCAGAGCACTATGTGCAGCTGGGCCGGGAGGAGCTCTCCCCGCTGGAGACTGCGGAGTGACAAGAAAGAAAAGACAGACAGGCCCCCGGCGCAGCTGCGCCGGGGGCCTGTTTTTCTGTTGAAAGCAGGAGATTACTTGACGGTGATCAGCTCATAGGCCTGGGTGCCCAGGCCCAGCTTCTCACCGTGCTCCACGCAGGAGTGCCAGTTGGTTTCCGGGTGGCTGATATGGAAGTGGTCGCCGGTATGTCCGTGGGAGTGGTTCATGTCGTCCAGGTGGGAGCCGGGCAGGATAGGCTGGCGGTTTACGGCGTCGGCGCAGGCCACATCCAGGGCCACCGGGTCAAAGGAGGCGAACATACCCACATCGGGGACGATATTGGCGTCGTTTTCAGCGTGGCAGTCGCAGTTGGGGGCTACATCCATCACCAGGTTGATGTGGAAGCTGGGCCGGCCATCTACCACCGCCTTGGCGTACTCCGCGATCTTGCGGTTGAGAATGTCGTTGCTCTCGTCGCTGGCGGCCAGGACAGCGTCCCGGGGGCACACACCAATGCAGCGGCCGCAGCCCACACACTTGTCATGGTCAATGGTAATGCGCCCGTCAGTCATGATAGGAGCGCCGTGGGCGCAGATGCGCTGGCAGGCGCCGCAGCCGATGCAGAGGTCACGATCGGTGTGGGGCTTGCCGGCGGAGTGCATTTCCATCTTGCCGGCCCGGGAGCCGCAGCCCATACCCAGGTTCTTCAGCGCGCCGCCGAAGCCGGTGTTCTCGTGGCCCTTGAAGTGGTTGAGGGAGATGACGATGTCCGCGTCCATGATCGCCCGGCCGATTTTGGCCTCGGTAACGTACTCGCCGCCCTCCACGGGGACATACACCTCGTCAGTGCCCTTCAGGCCGTCGGCGATGAGCAGGTGGCAGCCTACGGTGAAGGGGTTGTAGCCGTTCTGATAGGCGCTCTCCAGGTGGTCCAGAGCGTTTTTCCGCCCGCCCACATAGAGGGTGTTGCAGTCGGTGAGGA
>JAGHHM010000002.1 GCA_017887695.1 Oscillospiraceae bacterium
CGGTGGTCTGATAGATCCCGTCCACTACCGCCCCTTCCAGCCACCAGGGAGCATGGAGAGACTGGAAAAGCCCCCGCAGAGGCTCCTTCAGGCCGAAGAGAAGCCGGGAGAGATATTCGGAGGGGATGTTGGCTCCCGCCATGGTCAGCCACAAAATCCCTGCCAGAAGCAGGAGCATGGCGGGGATACCGCCTGCCCGGGAGGTGAGAATGCGGTCCAGGCGGCGGTCCAGACGATGCGCCGCAGCTTCGTCCGCGATCAGGACTTCGCCGGCAATGCGCCGGGCCTCCTCGGAAAGCACAGCGGCCCGGCGGCAGGGGCAAAGTCCTGCCAGGGACGGCCGCTGGGGACAGGGCGGTGGGACGGCGGCGGTTTCCGCCAGGCAATCCAGCAGCTGGCTGATCCCACGGCCGCTGCGGGCGGCAGCCCCGATTACAGGACAGCCCAGGAGGGCCTGAAGCCTGGGAAGGTCGATGTGGATCTGTTTGCGGGCCGCCTCATCCAGAAGATTCACGCATACCACCACCGGCCAGGCAGTTTCCATGACCTGGAGGACCAGGGGCAGATTTCGCTCCAGGCAGGTGGCATCGACCACCACCAGCGTTACCTCCGCCTCTCCCGAGAGGAGAAAGTCCCGGGTGACTTCCTCTTCGGCACTGCCGGGATGAAGAGAATAGGTCCCGGGCAGATCGATCAGGGTGTATGTAATGCCGCGGTGAGCAAAGGAGCCCCGGGCCACCTCCACGGTTTTACCGGGCCAGTTTCCCGTGTGCTGGCGCATATGGGTGAGAGCGTTGAAGAGGGTGGATTTTCCTACGTTGGGATTGCCTACCAGGGCAATAACAGGGCCGGACGCAGCTTCCATGGAAGAACCTCCTTATTCCGCTTCCGCTCCGGTGGTCCGGAGCATGTGTCCTCCCAGCCTATGCATCGGCAGAAAAGAAGGTGAAGAAAAGCCGGGGAAAGGCGTTTCCTTTCCCCGGCTTTTCCTGTAACAGATATTTGTATTATGACTGAGACTGGCCAAATTCCATATTGGCAAAGATCCGCTCCATCCGCTCATCGGGGAAGCGTTCATCTACAAAGGACCAGAAGCTGCTGGTGGCCTCTTTCCCCTGGACACGCTGGGACCACCGGGCCACCGCCACACAGGTCACCGCGGCGTTGACAGCCAGAAAAGCCACCAGGCACCATGTGAGGATCTTTCCTGCCCGGTTGGGAATCTTCAGGATCCATTTGGCCATCCGGGGATAAATGTCCTTGATCCACAGTACGCCCAATACCCCCCAGAACACGGAGTAGAGAAGGCAGATGCGGCCATTGAGGTTGAAGGGGATATTGCTGTAATCCCATGACCGGGAGCCGAAAAGGGCCTCCTGTCCCCAGGAGCATACATATTCCACTACGCTGCCCACGATCATGCCGCCCAGGAAGGAGAGAAGGTAGCCCCGGTTGCGGTAGCGGTAAAGGGCCAGGGTCAGCACCACGGCGCCGGCGCCGTAGAGCAGGTTGAAGGGACCATAGACCAGTCCGGCCCGGCTTTCAATATATCCATTGCGCACCAGGCACCAGAGGACTTCCACTACCACGCCGGCAAAGCTGCCCACAAAGCACACCAGCATCAGCTTGTAAATGTTGATGCCTCGGGCAAAGTGATTGCGCTGCTGCTCTTCCAGGTCAATGGAGCCGTTGGCCGGGGGATTGGGCAGGTACCATTTCCGATCCCGGCTGGTGCGCATGTCAAAGAAGCGGGCGCTGAGTTCGTCCTCCAGCTTGTTGGTGGCCTGCAGGGCTTGGCTGAGGTTTCCTGAGGCACGTTTCAGCGTGTCGATCTCCCGGCGCACATGTTCGTCCAGTTCCTCTGAGGGAGCTTCGCTCTGTTCTGCTTCCTGAGCCATACGGACATAGTATTCCTCCAGAGCGGGACCGGTCTCGCCTACTGCGGCCAGTACGGCGCCGCTGAGCTCCTCCAGCTGGGCCAGGGGCAGGCTGGGACAGGAGGGAGAGGCTTCCTGGGCCGGACAGGGGGACTGGGGTGGCATCTGTTTTTGCTTATCTTCCATAATTGGACCTCCTGACGATCCGTTGCGGGCCCGCAGGGGCCCTGCTATAAGGGTATCATGTGCAATATTGCAAAGACGATGCCCATTATACCGGAAAATACAGGAACATACAACTGCCAGTTTTCCCAAAACGGGCAAATCGCCGGCCGCCTTTATGAGGCGGCCGGCGGTAATTATTGTACAATGATCCGTTGGGCATCGGCTCGCCGCAGGGCGATCACCGAACCGCAGACGGCATATGCCACCGGATCGCCCCAGGGGGCGGCTTGCAGGGCAGCCACAGCCCGGCCCGGCACAAATCCCAGCTCCAGCAGCCGCAGCTGCTCCCCCGCCGGAGCCAGCAGGGCGGATACGGTGGCCCGCTGGCCTTCCTTCAGACGGTCCAGGGTCATGTTTTCCAAGGGAAGTCCCTCCTTCCCGGGGATGGGGTCCCTCTTCACAGTATATGCGGGGAGTGGAAGAGACGCGCTGATTTTACGAAAAAATCAAGGGAAACCTCTTGACAAAAAAGGGGAGTTAGCATAGGGTTACTATGAAAAAATAAATGTGCTAAGAGAAGGGAATATGTATGGATGATACGCGGGAGAAAATGACGCTGGATAAGCTGCCGGTGGGCGAGAGCTGTGTGCTGTGCCAGGTGGGTAACCAGCGGGGTGCCGTAAAGCGTCGGCTGATTGATATGGGCCTTACCCCGGGCACAGAGGTAAAGCTGATCAAGATCGCCCCCTTCGGTGATCCCATGGAGCTGCGGCTGCGGGGCTATGAGCTGTCCCTGCGGAAGGAGGACGCCGCTCAGATCCAGATCCGGCCTGTCAGCGGGAAGGACGCAGGGGAGTCAGCGGTGCCGGAGACGGCTTACCATCTGGGCGGCGGCTGTCACGGGGACTGCGCCCACTGTGCGGTGGGCTGCGCGGATCCCAAGGATCTGGAGGCCATGCGCCAGGCCCATCGCCATGAGCAGAGCCACCATCCCCAGACCTATGACCCCACCGCCCATGACCACCGCCAGTGCAAGGTGGCCCTGGTAGGAAACCCCAACTGCGGCAAGACGACGCTGTTCAACGCCCTCACCGGCTCCAACCAGTACGTGGGCAACTGGCCCGGCGTAACGGTGGAGAAGAAGGAAGGTACGGCTTCCATAGGGGATATCAGCTTTACCGTGGTGGATCTGCCGGGGATTTACTCCCTTTCCCCCTACTCCATGGAGGAGCTGGTGGCCCGGAAGTTCATTATCGGGGAAAAGCCTGACGCCATTATCAACATCGTAGACGCCACCAACCTGGAGAGGAACCTCTACCTCACCATGCAGCTGCTGGAGCTGGAGACGCCTATGGTGCTGGCGGTAAACTTTATGGATGAGGTGGAGAAAAACGGCGATCAGATTGATTGCGGCCGTTTGTCCGCCCATCTGGGTGTGCCGGTGATCCCCATTTCCGCCCGGGACAATAAGAATATTGACAAGCTGGTGGAGGAAGCTCACCGGCAGATGCACACAGGTCTTACCCTGGAGCCTGACGATTTGTACGATGATTTCACCCACATCATCCACCATCGGATCGGCGAGCTGATCCATGACCGTGCCTATGCCGTAGGCATCCCCGCCCACTGGGCAGCCATCAAGCTGCTGGAAGGGGATACCAAGGTAGCGGAGGATCTGTCCCTGGACCGGGAGACCCTGGATAAGATCGATGCCATCGCGGCGGAATATGAGAAGAGCAGCGCCTTGGGAGACCGGGAGACGCTGCTGGCGGACAGCCGGTATAAATTTGTGGAGCGGGTGGTACGCAGCTCCGTTCGGCGCAAGAGCCGGGAGGGCAAGCCTACCCTTACCGAGCGGATCGACGCCATTGCGACCCACAAGTACCTGGCCCTGCCGGTATTTCTGGCCATGATGCTGGTGGTGTTTCTCATCACCTTCAGCGGCCCCGGCGCCTGGATGTCCGACGGTATCGCTGCCTTTGTGGAGGATACGCTCTGTCCGGCGGTGTCCAGTGGCCTGGGGGCCATCGGCGCCCCTGCCTGGCTTATCGGCCTGCTGGTGGACGGCCTGATTTCCGGAGTGGGTGGTGTTCTCACCTTCCTGCCTATGATTGCCCTGCTGTTTTTGTTCCTCTCCATGCTGGAGGACAGCGGCTATATGGCCCGGGCGGCCTTTGTGATGGACCGGACCCTCCGCCATTTCGGCCTCAGCGGCAAAGCCTTTATCCCCATGCTCATGGGCTTTGGCTGCACGGTGCCGGCGGTGATGGGCGCCCGCACCATGGAAAATGAGAAGGATCGGCGGATGACGATTTTGCTGGTGCCCTTTATGTCCTGCGGGGCCCGACTTCCCATTTACGGCCTGATGACCGCCGCCTTTTTCCCGGACCACGCGGGGCTGGTGGTATTCGGCCTGTACCTTCTGGGGCCGGTGATGGCCATTTTGTCCGGCCTTTTCCTCAAGCGCAGCATCTTCAAAGGAGAGCCTGCTCCCTTCCTGCTGGAGCTGCCCCCTTACCGGATGCCTACCCTGAAGAACATCTGGCTCCATGTCTGGGAGCGGGTGCGGGACTTCCTCACCCGGGCGGGCACCATCATTGCCGCTATGAGCGTGCTGGTGTGGTTCCTCCAGAACTTCGGCATGGATCTGCGGATGGTGCCGGATACCGCCGACAGTATTCTGGCCAAGTTTGGTAACTTCATTGCGCCGGTGTTTGCCCCCATGGGCTTTGGCGTATGGCAGGCGGCGGTGGCCCTGCTCACCGGCCTTATCGCCAAGGAAGCGGTGGTCAGCTCCATGAGCCTCTTCTACGGCTTCTCCCTGACGGACTACGCCGGAGCGGGAGCCATCATGTCCGCTACCTTTACACCGGCGGCGGCTCTGGCGTTCCTGGCCTTCTGTGCCCTCTACACCCCCTGTGTGGCGGCTATCAGTACCATCCGCCGGGAAATGGGCAGCGGCAAATGGACGGCCCTGACCCTGGGCTGGCAGCTGATGGTGGCATGGCTGGTAAGCTTTGCGGTTTACCACATTGCCGGATTGTTCCTGTAAAATAGCTGGATAGAAAAAAGGACGGCCTTAGGGCCGTCCTTTTTCATAGCTGTTATGGGATATTTTCCAGGCGGAGGAAGACGGTGCAGTCATAGTCTCCGCTGGGCACAAAGCCGCAGGCCCGATAAAAGGCCAGGTTCCCCTCTGTATGGTCGGTAAGCAGCACCTTCTGCCGCACATGGGGGTAAGTTTCCAGGCAGGTCTCCATCAGCCGCCGGCCGATGCCCTGGCGCTGCCAGGCGGGCGCTACGAGAAGATCCTGGATGTAGAGGATGGTCTCCCCGTCGCCTACTGCCCGAAGAAGGCCCACCAGATGAGATCCGTCCCAGGCAGTAAATACGGACAGGGAGGCGGCCACGGCCCGCTCCAAGCGGTCCGGCTCACAGGTGTAGGCGCTCCAGCCCACGCTGTCGTAGAGGGTAAGGAGCTGCTCCCGGGAGGGCAGGGCTTTTGTAATGGTAATCATGGATCCGATTCTCCTTTGACTGAAATTTGGGTCAAAGGATGTTTCTCAACCGCATCACGGCCCCTCCTTCTGTACTGGCAATTTTTATGGGCAGGCCCTCAGTCCCGCTTGCCGATGTGGTTGGCGATCCGCTGCATGATCATGTCCAGGGCCACCAGGTTGTGGCCGCCTTCCAGGACGATGATGTCGGCAAACCGCTTGGAGGGTTCAATGAACTGCTCGTGCATGGGCTTGACGGTGGTGAGATACTGCTCCACCACGGACTCGATGGTGCGGCCCCGTTCCTTGACGTCCCGCATGATCCGGCGGAGGATCCGCACATCGGCGTCGGTGTCCACGAAGATCTTGATATCCATGAGATCCCGAAGGTCGGGATTTTGGAAAATAAGAAGGCCTTCCACAATCACCACGCTGGTAGGCTGGATGGTGATGGTTTCTGTGGTGCGGTTGTGCTCAGTATAGGAGTACACCGGGCACTGGATGGGGAACCCCGCCTTCAGCGCCTTCAGATGGCGGACCATCAGGTCGGTTTCAAAGGCGTCGGGGTGGTCGTAGTTCTGGCGGCAGCGGACCTCGAAGGGCATACCGGTCTGGTCCTTGTAATAGTTGTCGTGATAGATGACGCTGACGTCCTCGCCAAAGCGCTTTTTGATATGCTCCGTCAGGGTGGTTTTGCCGCTGCCGGTGCCTCCGGCAATGCCGATAAAGATGGTGTCTGCCATGGGCTGTGCCCTCCTGTCCAGCGTTTTTTTCAATTATAGGCGGGCAGCGTGGGAAAAGCAAGGCTGGGAACAAAATTTTGACAAATCCGTCAAAACAGGCAAAAGATAGTTGACGGACGGAAGAAAAACCGATATTATGTAAAGTAACGAAATTGTGTCCCAAGGAGGATTTCAGATATGGGTAATCGCCTTTGCCCCAAGTGTGGCCAGGAGTATTCAGATACATACAGAAACTGCCCCTTCTGTGAGGAAGAGGAAGCGGAGAAGAAAGGAAAGCCCCTGCGGCGCCGGGGCGGCAAACGGTTATCCAAGCGCAAGCGCAGCGCCGGTGCCGGCGGTATTATGCTGCTGGTTGTGGCCGTGGTAGTTATCGGCGTGGCGGGCTATGTATTTTTCGGAGAAGAAATTGCCAGCTTTATGGGCATCCGCACAGAGCAGACCCTGCCGGATGACGGCGAAGAGGATGTGACGCCTCCTGATGGGGAGGGAAGTGGGGAAACGGATAACACGGGGGAGGGTGCCCAGCCTCCTGTGGACGGCGAACAGACCGGCGGCCCCCTGGCCCTTGACCAGAGCACCATTACCATCCCTGCCGGGAATACCGCCCTGCTGACCGCTACCGGCGGCACGGGCGAGGTGACATGGTCCTCCTCCAATGACAATATCGCCACAGTGGACGGCGGCTCCGTCACTGGCAAGGCCGGCGGTACGGCAACCATTACCGCCACCTCCGGGGAGGAGAGCGTCACCTGCACCGTTACCGTCACCGGCGATCCCTGGGTCAGCGACGCCAAGCTGAGCCTGAACAAGACCGACTTTACCCTGCGTTCCGGCAACCCTGACGTGCAGATGAAGGTTGAGGGTACCGACAGCCCGGTGACCTGGGCCAGCGAGAACCCCAGTGTAGCAACCATCAGTGAAAGCGGCGTGGTGCGGTGGGCCGGGAAGGGGACCACCAACATTACCGCCACAGTGGACGGTCAGGTTCTCACCTGCATTGTCCGCTGTCGCTGAGAAAATCAGTGCAGCGTGGGACACATACGGCGTATACACAGAAAAACGCGGGAGGGCATTTGCCCTCCCGCGCGGTTTTAGAAGAAAAATTTTGCGGCGTACCCTCTTCCGACGTTTTACAGCAGGAAGGTGAGCTTCTGGTGGAGATTGCGGATGGCCACCTGTTCCTCGCCGGGACCGTACTCACCGTCCAGGGCCCAGGGGAAGCTCTCGGGAGTTTCCACGATCACCTGGGATACATGGCGGAAGATCACACCGTCGCCGGTGTAATCCTGGAGCAGCAGGCTGCGGAGCAGGGCCTGAAGTTCCAGAGGGGATTTGGGGTTGGGTACCAGCAGCAGCTCAAAAAGGCCGTCGTCCAGCACCACCTGCTCCTCCTGGAGCTTCATCAGTCCGCCCACGGAGGTGGCGTTGGTAACAGCACCGAAGAGGAAACCGCCGGTGAATGTCTCTCCGTCGGCAGTAACGGTGGCCTGATAGGGCCGCAGAGTGGAGAGATCCTTCACGCCTTCCAGAATATAGGCCAGGTGTCCCAGGTCGTTTTTGGCGGACTGCGGGGCGCTGTATGAGGCCTTGGTGAAGGCGCCGAAAGAAGCCACATAGACAAAGGGACGGCCGTTGAAGGTCCCCACATCCAGATGCTTTCCCGGGCTGTCCAGAATCTGCTTTGCGGCTTCCAGGGGATGGTCAGGCAGGTGGAGACTGGCGGCAAAGTCGTTGGTACTGCCGCCGGGGATATAGCCCAGGGGCGGAGGATGGGGAAGATCCATCAGTCCGGTGACCACCTCATTTAATGTGCCGTCTCCGCCGCAGCAGACCACAGCGTCAAAAGCGCCGCCCTCCTCCCTGACAAAGCGGGTGGCGTCGCCCCGGGCGGCAGTCTGCCGCACAGAGATCAGATAGCCCGCCTCGCTGAACAGAGCGGCCGCGTCCAGCAGAGGAGCCAGGGACCGGGAACGGCCTGCCCGGGGATTAATAATGAACATCAGGGTTTTTGCCATAGCTGCGCGTTACCTCGATATTAAGAATGGTTAAAGATTAAAGGCAGTATAACATAGGCGGCAAAGTATTGCAATCGCGGAAGAAGTTGGTTATGATGGAAAAAAGGGATTTTTGAGAGGATGCCTATGAAAAGGGACAATCATTACGTTGCCTGGGGCCTGACGGCGGTGGCGGTGGTGTGCGCCATCCTGCTTTTTTATGATATTGTTTTTCGCCACAGCATCATTCTGGTGTATCTGAATAAATTGATCGCCATTTTGGCGCCGGTGCTGTATGGCTTTGCCATGGCCTATCTGCTTACGCCGGTGGTCAACTGGTTTGAACGGGTGATTTTCCGCCACGGAGGCGGACACGCTCCTGCCAAGTGGCTGCGGGGCGTGTCTATCCTGCTGACGTGGCTGGTGGTGATTGTTTTGCTGTACGCCCTGATGCGGGTACTGCTGCCGGAGCTGTACAAGAGCGTGCTGCAGCTGGGGGCCAATGGTGAGAAGTATTACCGCACCATTGTCAACTGGGTGCAGCGGCTTCTGGAGGACAATCCGGATTTTGCCGTATGGGTCAGCAATGCCATCAACGAATATTATCAGGATGCCCTTACCTGGCTGAGTGACAAGCTGGTGCCTCAGATCGAGGTGGCGGTGCAGGCCGTGACCGGCGGGGTACTGGGTGTGTTCGTGTTCCTGAAGAATCTGCTCATCGGCGTGATTGTTTCCGTATATCTCCTGGCCACCAAGGAAAACTTTGCCGCCATTGGCTGTAAACTCACCTATACCGCTTTTTCCGAGGAGCGGGCGGCATGGTTTATCCGGGGCGTAAAGGCCACCAACCGTATCTTCAGCGGCTTTGTCCGGGGCAAGCTCCTGGACTCCCTGATCATCGGCATCCTCTGCTTTTTCTTCTCCGGCCTTTTCCAGTTCCCCTATGCTCCCCTGGTCAGTGTGGTGGTGGGGGTTACCAACGTGATCCCCTTCTTCGGCCCCTTCCTGGGGGCAATCCCCAGCGCCTTCCTGATCCTGCTGGACAGCCCCATCAAGTGCCTGTACTTTATCATCTTTATTCTGGCGCTCCAGCAGTTTGACGGCAATATCCTGGGTCCCAAGATCCTGGGCGACTCCACAGGAATTTCCAGCTTCTGGGTTATTGTGGCCATCCTGGTGGGCGGCGGACTGTTCGGCGTGCTGGGTATGTTCCTGGGTGTACCCATCTTCGCCTGCCTGTACGCGGGCATCCGCAGCTACTCTGCGTACCGTCTGCGGAAGAAGGGACTGCCTACGGCTACTTCCTGTTATGCCAGCCATCGCCCGGTGACTCCGGAAGATCAGCCGGACGACAAGCAACAGACCTGAGCCAAACCGGAAATCAACGCCCGCTTGGCAGAGCATTGCCAAGCGGGCACTTTTGTACACGTCCCCCGGGGCGGGAAAGGAGACAATGGTTTTATGAGAGCATTTTTGAAGCGGCATCGGGCCGTACATATCTGGGCGTTGCTGGTAGCGGTGCTGTTTGGCCTGTATGCCTATGGCATCAGCAGCCGCCAGGCGGCCAATGCCGTGTCTGCCGTTACCCAGGCCATGAAGGATGGCTATGCCAGGCTGTGGTACCTCTTCCCCTTCTCGGTGGTGGAGTGGTTCTATGTTATTTTTATACTGCCGGTGATCATATGGGTGGTTGTGTTGGTGATCCGGGTAGTAAAGGGGCCGGAGCGGGGCCATCGGCTTTACGGCGGTATGTTAGGCCTTGCCTGCCTGTGCCTGACGGCCTGGGGCCTTTACTGCGTGTTGTGGGGCGTCAACTACTACGCCGACGGATTCCAGGAAAAAAGCGGTATCTACGCCCAGCCGGTAGAAGTGGAGAAGCTGGAGCAGGTGACCCGATACTTTGCGGAGAATCTCAGTGAGCTTTCTGACCAGATCCCACGGGATGAAAACGGCGTGTTTGCCGTTCCCCAGGATGAAATTTTTGCGGAAAGTACCCACATCTACGACAATATTTCCCAGGAGTTTCCCTTCCTGGCCCGGGAGGACCAGGTGCCTAAAAAAATGGTGTTTTCCCGGCTTTTCAGCGCCATGAATTTTACCGGCTTTTACAGCCCCTACACCGGCGAATCCAACCTGAATGTGGACAGCCCCGCCTGCCTCCTGCCGGCCAACATCACCCATGAGCTGGCCCACCAGCGGGGCATCGCCTCGGAGCAGGAGTGCAATTTCCTGGCTATTGCGGCTTCTACTTCCTCCGACAGTGTGGTGTACCAGTATTCCGGCTACCTGATGGGCTATATCCATCTGGGCAATGCCCTTTATCGGGCGGATCGGGAGAAATGGGAGGCGGTGTACAGCCTCCTGCCGGAGGAGGTAGTGACGGATCTTCGCTACCACAGCGCCTACTGGGATCAGTTTGACAGTGTTGTAGCCACAGTGAGCGAGAAAATTTACGATACCACCCTGAAAACCTACGGCCAGACAGACGGCATCCAGAGCTACGGCACGGTGGTGGATCTGCTGGTAGCCTACTATTGATGCCCGTTTGCCGGCATACGCCGATTTCCCGGCGGTTGACGGCTTTCCGCAGGGAGACTATAATAACGGTAGGAAATGATTTTGTGCAAGCGAGGAGGTGACGGGCATGCCGCGGCCCAGAAAATGCCGGCAGGTATGCCGCCTGCCCCAGCATGACGCCTTTGAGCCCGTAGGCTGCGGCCGCTCTGCCGAGGCGGTGGTGATCACCGTGGATGAGTATGAGACAATCCGACTTATCGACTATGAGGGCTTGTCCCAGGAGGAGTGCGCCGCGTCCATGGCAGTAGCCCGCACCACGGTGCAGCAGATCTATAACACCGCCCGCCAAAAGCTGGGGGCCGCTCTGGTAGAGGGTCGGCCCTTCCGGATTCAGGGAGGAGATTATCGCCTGTGCGATGGGGACAGGGGCTGCCGGGGCTGCTGCCGCCGGGAAGGCGGAGGGGAGAGCTGCTGCCCCCGGGAGAAGGGACAGTGAAGTTCCTGCGTATCCCGGCGCTTTGCAAGCAAACAGGAAAAGCAAACAGGGAGCTGCCTTCAGGCAGCTCCCTGTTTTTCACTTGATCGCAGCGGAAAGGTCAGCCCTGGGCGATCTCCGCAATGGCCTTTACCGCCGCGTCGATCTCCGCCTCGGTGGTATAGTGGCCCACGCTGAAGCGGACGGTGCCCTGGGGGAAGGTGCCCAGGGTCTTGTGGGCAGAGGGAGCGCAGTGGAGGCCGCAGCGGGTAAGGATGCCGTAATCCTGCTCCAGCCGGTAAGATGCCTCGGCGTTGTCCACATCGGCAAAATCCACGGAAATCACGCCCACCCGGTTCTCGAGACCTTCAGGGCCTGCCAGGCGGATGCCTTTGATGTCCCGCAGCCCATCCAGGAAATAGCCGGTGAGCTGCCGCTCCCGCTCTTCCATAGCCTCCACCCCGGTTTCCAGGATGAAATCCACTGCCGCCTGGAATCCGTAGATGCCGGGGAGGTTGGGGGTGCCGGACTCAAACTTGTCCGGCATGTAGGCCGGCTGGACTTCAGAGTCCGAGGCGCTGCCGGTGCCGCCGGTGATAATGGGCGTAAGGGCCTTGGCAAAGTCTGCCGAGAGGAGGAGGGCCCCAATGCCGGAGGGGCCCATGAGGCCCTTATGCCCCGGCACCGACAGGGCGGAGAGATGCATGGCCTCAAAGTCGATGGGCCAGTGGCCGGCGGTCTGGGCGGCGTCCAGCACGAAGGGGATGCCCCGCTCGTGGCAGATGGCGCCCACTGCCATGGCGTCCTGGACGGCGCCGCTGACGTTGGAGCCGTGGGCCATGACCACCAGACGGGTATTGGGCCGGATCAGGGCAGGGATATCCGCCGGGTCCAGGTGGCCGGTTCGGTCACAGGGGATGCGGTCGAAGGTGACACCCTGGGCGGTGAGATCCGTCAGGGGGCGCATGACGGCGTTGTGTTCCATACTGCTGACCAGACAGTGGTCGCCGCTTTTCAAAAAGCCCCGCAGCACCATATTCAGTCCGGCGGTGTTGCCGGGAGTGAGGACGCAGTGGGTGGGATCACTGTGGTGGAACAGTCGGCACAGCCCTTCCCGCAGCAGCAGGGTGGTCATACCAGCGGCCTGGGCGCTGCCGTATACCCCGCGGTTGATGGAGGCCCCCACTTCCGTCATATATTGCAGCATGGCCTGGGCCACGGCAGGGGGCTTGGGGAAGGAAGTGGCGCCGTTATCAAGATAAATGGTGTTCATGGCCTGTACTCCGATCGAAATAATCTATAAATATATATTGATTTAAAGAGATTCTCCATACCATGCCTCTCCTGGAAAAAGAAGATGGAGAAACAGGGGATATATTACGATTTTTTCCAGTATAGCACAGAAAATCAGCCTTGACAACTGGTGAGCGGCGGACAGAGAGAAAGAAATCCGGGGTTGCTTTTTTTGTCGCAAGGTGATATATTTTCCATATAAATGCAATAGACAAAATAAATGTACAGGAGGGCGCGGCCTGTATATTTTTTGCCTGTTTCCGGTGTGCTCCGGATTGCATTGGCGGCCAGAGGGGGCCGTGTATCCCCTCCAAAAAGAGAGTGAGGAAGAGAAATATGGAAAAAGACAGCTTCATCAAGAAGTATGGTCTGCTCATCGTCACCGGCCTGGTAGTAGGCGCGGCGGCGGTGCTGCTGACCGCTTTCGGTAACCCTGCCAACATGGGCTTCTGCATCGCCTGCTTCCTGCGGGACATTGCCGGCGCCCTGAATTTCCAGCGGGCCGGCTTTGACGCCGAGGTAGGCACCGGCATCGTGCAGTACATCCGTCCTGAGATCATCGGCCTGGTGCTGGGCTCCACCATCATCGCCATGATCCGCAAGGAGTTCCGTCCCAAGGGCGGCTCCTCCCCCATGACCCGCTTTATTATCGCTGTGTTCGTGATGATCGGCGCCCTGGTGTTCCTGGGCTGCCCCCTGCGCATGGTCATCCGTATTGGCGGCGGCGACCTCAATGCCGTTGTTGGTCTGGTGGGCTTTGTTATCGGCATCCTCATCGGCATCGTGTTCCTGAAGAAGGGATTCAGCCTCCGCCGTGCCTACCAGCAGTCCATGACCGAGGGCCTGGTGTTCCCGGTGCTGATGGTGGCTCTGCTGGCTCTGGTGCTGATCGCCCCCAGCTTCATCGTGTTCAGTAAGAGCGGCCCCGGCTCCATGACCGCCCCCGTCCTGCTGGCTCTGGTAGTGGCTATCGTGGTGGGCGTCCTGGCCCAGCGCTCCCGCTTGTGCATGGTGGGCGGCATCCGTGACGCCGTCATGTTCAAGGATTTCCGGCTGATCTCCGCTTTCATCGCCATCATCGTGGCGGTGCTGGTGGGCAACCTGATCCTGAACAAGTTCGTCCTGGGCTTTGAGGGCCAGCCTGTGGCCCACAGTGATGGCCTTTGGAACCTGCTGGGCATGGTCCTGGTGGGCTGGGGCTCTGTGCTCCTGGGCGGCTGCCCCCTGCGCCAGCTGATCCTGGCCGGCGAGGGCAACACCGACTCCGCTGTCACCGTCACCGGCTTTATCGTGGGCGCCGCGGTAGCCCACAACTTTGGCCTGGCCTCCTCCGCTACCGGCATCGGTACCGGCCCTGTGGCCCTGGCTGTGGCCTGCGGCTTTGTGGTGCTGGCGGTTATTTCTGTGGCCAATATGGCAAAATTGGAGGGTTAAGACAATGATGGTTGATGCTCGTGGGTATTCCTGCCCCACCCCTGTGATTATGGTCCAGAAGGCTGTCAAGGCCAATGCTCCCGCTAAGCTGGAGGTGGCCGTGGACAACCAGTGCGCCGTGGAGAATGTAACCCGGTTTGCCAAGAATGCTGGGTACAAGGTATCTGTGGCGGACTTTGAAGGCGATTTCAAGCTGACTCTTACCAAGTGATGGAGCAGTATATCGCCACCTTCCATACCCATCTGGCGGCGCTGCGGACCTGCAACGCTCTGAAAAAGCAGGGGGTCAGCGACGCGCGGCTGGCCCCGGTGCCCCGGAAACTCAGCTCTTCCTGCGGCACCTGCGCCATGTACCAGGGGACAGATCCTATGCTTGCCTGTATGGATGTGGATGTGGAGGCCGTTTACCGCCGGGAAGGGGAGGGCTACGTGCTGCTCCACAAAGGAGAGGACTGAGCCTTTACTGCCAGCGGCGGAAAGGGAGGCTAAGGTGCCTCTTTAAACCGGCTAGAACAAAAGAAACCGGAAGAACCATGTTTGCCTGGTTCTTCCGGTTTTTTATGCGTCCACGGGAGGCTCACATTCCCGGTGGAATCTGTTTTGCTGTGCAAAGGCGCAGGGAAATCGGCCATGTGCCACTTTCGGTGGTACGGTCATGAAAGTAGAGCGTGTAGACCGGGCGGGCCTGCGTGCTCAAACGCTTCATGCGATTTTGCTTTTGCCTTCCTTTGTAGTTTATCTCAGGTGCATGAAGTTTTATGGCGCTTTACGACTATGGCCGCTGCGGTGCAGACGATAACGGCGCTGACAGCAATCCACAAAGCTGGTTTCAATAGAGTCCTCCTCCTTTCCTGTCGGCCACAGAGAGGGGCGGTGGGCTGTTATCAATAGATCAGCCGCACCTGGCCAATGAGGGGGACCTCCCGTTCCACGCCGCAGATGGCGTTGATGATACCGATAAACCAGCACAGGGCGCAGAACAGCCCGCAGATCCAGCCGATCACGGGGATCCAGGAGAAGATGGTAGCGGCCAGCCAGATCACCAGAGACTGATTGAGATGGAACCGGGAGGCGGTGCGATCACCCATCACAAAGGCAATAATCAGCCCCACCCAGGTAAGATAGGCCACAATATCGGTGGTACGTTTGTTCATGGTTGAATGTGCCTCCGTCAAATTTTACGCAGAGTAATGTCTCCGCTGACACTGGAGAGGCGGAAATTGCTTTCGCCGCCGTCCAGATAGGCGGCGCTGCCGGACTTGGCGCCGATGGGAGCTACCAGCTCGAAGTCAGAGCGCAGGGTGCCAGTGACGGTGCTGAACTGGAGCGTAAAGCCCAGGCTGTCAGGAAGGCGGACTTCACAGTCGCCGGACTTGGAGCCCAGCTCCAGCATCTGAGGCAAAATGTCGGTTTTCAGCAGCACGTCGCCGCTGGCACTGGTGCAGCGGGCCTCACGGACACTGCCGGATACCTCCACGTCGCCGCTGATGGCGCCGCAGCGCAGGGTACCCACTGTGCCGGAGAGGGTGATATCGCCGCTGACGGTGTCGATCTGGGCGTCGCCGGTAAAGCCGCCGCAGTCCAGGTCGCCGCTGGCGGATTTGAAGGTCAGCTGGCGGCAGGAGGCGCAAGCGCAGGTGAGGTCGCCGCTGGTGGTCTTTACCGACAGGTGGTCCACCTCCAGGCCCTCGTCAATCCGGATATCGCCGTTGACCGAGGAAATTTGCAGCAGGGTCCACATTCTCCGAGGCAGGTACAGTTTCACATCCGCCGAGGCCAGGCCCCGGGCAAAGAAGAAGGAAGCAGAGGCGGTTTTTCCCTGACGGATAGAGAGAATTCCCTGGTCAGACAGACGCAGCTCCAGCTGATCTGTGTCCCCATCCAGCATCAGATCTGCCTGGGGATCGTCCAGCAAATGGACGGCTACATCGCCGTTATAGAGCTTGATATCCACGCCCTTGAGGTCCTGGGAGGGAAAGGAGGTACCGGTGACGGGCTGGCTTTGGCCCCGCTCACAGTAGAAGCCGCCCCGCTCCTTGCTGTATCCGGCGGATACCACCCAGTCCCGACCGCCCTCCTGGCGCTCTGTGTCCTCGTGGTCCTCCCCGTCGGGATGCTCGCCGTGGTCGTCGTCATTGTCGTTGAAGTGGACGTGGATGCTGCCGTCAAAACCATTGGGATATTTCTCCTTCAGCTTTTCCGCCACATCCCGGAAGATGATCTTGGCCTGGTCCACAGCATCCTTGGTCTGGGAGATGGTCTCCCGGACCACCTCCTCCGCACCCCGGAGGAATTCGTTGAAGTAGTCACGGCCCTGGCTCTCTTCATGGGGCAGCTCTCCGTCGGGACCCAGTCCCCGGAGATAGGCCAGCAGCTCATCCACATCACCCAGGTCATCCAGGGCCTTGGTATAGGCATCCTCCTCTGCCATGCCGGAGGCGGTAAGATCCAGATAGCGCTGGTAGAGATTGTCGCTGAGCTCTTCAATGAGATCCGTCTTGGCGTTGGAATCCTCGGCGGCGGCCAGACGGGTAGTCACCGCGATGATGAATCTGGTTTTCATGCGATCCATGGTTTACTCCTCCTCAATGGTAATGAGGGCGTCCAGCAGCGCCCTGGTATTCTGCCACTCCCGGCAGTTTTCTGCCCACTGCCGCCGTCCCTCGTCGGTGATGGCGTAGTAGCGGCGCCGGGCGCCGGGGCCATCCTCTCCCCAGTAGGAGGTGATGAGCCCGCTTTGCTCCAGGCGGCGGAAGGCGGTATACAGGGTGGCCTCCTTGAAGCCGTATTGCCCGCGGGTCCGCTGCTGGATGGTTTTGTTGATCTCGTATCCGTAGTTGTCCCCCCGCATCAGCTGGGTCAGGATGATGGTATCCGTGTGCCCACGCAGGGTATCCGATGAGATGGACAAGCCAAGCACTCCTTTCCGTGGGCCGTGGGGAACGGCCCGTTCCTGTGATGGTCACATCCTATCACGATATACTTCACCTGTCAAGGTATATCTCTAGAGAAAGTATTAAGAATCAGTAAACATTCCATGAAGAAGCGCCGCCCCGGGTATCCGGAGCGGCGCTGAAGAGCTGGTTTCTCCGCGAAACGCTGTTTCGCGGCAAAGTTTTTCTTTTGGTACTTTTCTTTGTTCACAAAGAAAAGTACACGTACCACACAGCCACTGCAAGCCCCAGCTGGAGCAGGAGGATCAGCGGCATTCCCCACACGAAATACCAGTGCCGGGTCTTGTGATGGAAGAGCCGCATTCCCAGAATGGCTCCCACGCTGCCCCCCAGGATGGCGGACAGGAACAGGGCCTTTTCAGAGATCCGCCGGGCACCTTCCCGTTTGGAGCGGCGCTTGTCGGACCACATCATCAAGAAGGCCACCAGGTTGACAATCCCCAGATAGGCCCAGATCAAAGGGGCAGGGGAGCCCACCATGATAATGCCCCAGGTGGATGTGGCCTCGGGGAGAAAGAAGTTCATCAGGCCAGCTTGCTGAGCTCGCAGGCGGTCTTGGAGGCCAGGCGGGCGTTGTTGAACACCAGCTGGATGTTGCTGTCCAGGCTGTCGCCGCCGGTGATGTCCTTAATGCGGGCCAGAAGGAAGGGGGTGGTGGCCTTGCCGTGGATGCCCTGGGCCTTGCACTCGGCCACCGCCTGGTCAATGGCGGCGTTGATGACGTCAGCATCCATGGAGTACTCCTCGGGAATGGGGTTGGTCACCAGCATACCGCCCTTGAGGCCCATTTCCCGCTGGGCGTGGAAAGCAGCGGCCAGCTCCGCCGGGGTGTCCAGCCGATAGTCCACACCGAAGCCGGACTTACGGGTATAGAAGGCGGGCAGCTCGTCGGTGCCATAACCGATGACGGGTACGCCCTTGGTCTCCAGGTACTCCAGGGTCAGCCCCAGGTCCAGAATGGACTTGGCACCGGCACAGATGACCATGACCGGGGTCTGGCCCAGCTCCTCCAGGTCGGCGGAGATGTCCATGGTGGTCTCAGCTCCACGGTGTACGCCGCCGATGCCGCCGGTGGCAAATACGGAGATGCCCGCCATGGCGGCGATCATCATGGTAGTGGTGACGGTGCAGGCGCCATCCTGGCCCTTGGCAATGAGGACGGGCAGGTCACGGCGGCTGGCCTTGGCGATCTCCGGGCCCTTCTTGCCGAAATATTCAATTTCTTCGGGGGAGAGGCCTGCCTTCAGCCGGCCGCCGATGATGGCAATGGTAGCGGGGACAGCCCCGTTCTCACGGACAATCTTTTCCACGGCCAGGGCGGTCTCCACATTCTGGGGGTAGGGCATACCGTGGGAGATAATGGTGGACTCGAGAGCCACGACGGGCTTGCCTTCCGCCAGGGCGGCGGCAACTTCCGGGGAGATATCAAGATACTTGTTCATGGTGTTCCTCCTGTATTTTCATGTTAGTTTGTTATATAAATGGTTCTTCTGGATTTGCTTTTGTCTTTTATAGTCGGTTTGCCGCCAGCAGTCACAGCCGCTTCCGCAGGGCCTCCACGCTCATGGCGGGATTGATGGTTTCCTCGCTCATCCCGTCCCGGCAAGCCGGGCCAGGGTCCCAAGTCAGATTTTAACATCCTCGGGGCAAATGAATTGCCCCTGCGGCGAGGTTTTGCTGCGCAAAACGCTCGTACGCGCCAAGCGCGAACCATGGAGAGCGTAGCTGGCGGTAATTGGCAGTTAAAGTTTTTTCCGCAGGGCCTCCACGCTCATGGCGGGATTAATCGTTTCTTCGCTCTCCATGGCGATGGCGGAGGCGGCCAGGCCCGCCCGGGCGGTGTTTTCCAAATCGGTTCCCTCCAGATAGGCCCAGGCGATGGCCGCCATGAAGGCGTCGCCGCAGCCGGTGGTGTTCACCATCTTTCCCGGCAGGCAGGGGATGTGACAGCTGCCGTGGTGGTCGGCGGCGTAGACCCCGTCGCCTCCCAGGCTGATGAATACCCGCCTGAGGCCGGTTTCCAGCAGGGCGTCCCCACACCGGCGGAGGCTGTCCTCGTCTGTGATGGCCACGCCACTGAGCAGCTCTGCCTCAATCCGGTTGGGTTTGAGGGTGTGAAGCTTTCCCAGTACCCCCCCCAATTTTTCCGCCTTGGCGGTGGATACAGGGTCGGCAAAGATGGGCACCCGGGCGTTTTCTGCCAGCCAGCGGATGGACTCCTCGGGGATATTGGTGTCCAGGATGATGAGCTGAGCGCTGTGGAGAAGAGCGGAACGGGCGTTGAGATAGGCTGGCGTCACATGGCGGTAAATATCCATGTCACTGAGAGCCAGCTCCATGTCCCCGTCAGGGCCGGCAATAAAGAGATAGGTGGAGGTGGCGGCGCCAGGGACCTGGAGGGCGTGGCTGATGTCGATGCCCAGCTCCCCGCAGGAGGCCGCCAGCTTCTGGGCGGATACGTCGTCGCCGAAGGCGGTGAGGAGCTTTACCTCCGTACCAAGGAGAGACAGGTTGTGGGCAATGTTTCGGCCCACGCCTCCCAGGCTCATGCGCACCTGGCCGGGATTGGAGTCCTGGGCCACCAGAGGGGCATAGGCGCGTCCTCCAATATCCATATTCACTCCGCCCACCACCACCGCGTAAGGGGCGGTACGGACAATATAGCCCTTGCCGGCGATATGGCCTTTTTTCATCAGGTTGGAGATGTGGACCGCTGCCGAGGATCGGGTGATCCCCGCCTTGTCCGCCAGCTCCTGCTGGGAGATCATGGGGTTCTCCTCAATCCACCGGAGGATCTGCCGTTCCCGCTGGGTCATAGGCATCAGCTCCTAAATAAAAGTTTATAATCTAAGCTCGTGCTTATATTATGGGCGGAGGACAAGGAAATGTCAAGGGGAAATAGAAAAATGTATAAAAATTTGGCGGAAATGCCGGGGAAGGGACAGGGGAAGGACATGGGAAAGCACTTGTAAAATGCGGAACAGGGAGGTATAATACACCTATTCTGGATAATTGCACCCTAATACTTTGAAAATGCAGGTGAAGACATATGGAAAGGATCAAAATCGCGGCCATTTACGCCGACAGCCAGCAGCTGAGCGGCCAGACGGTAACGGTGTGCGGCTGGGCCCGCACCATCCGGGACATGAAAACCTTTGGGTTCATCGAGCTCAATGACGGTTCCTGCTTCCGGAATCTCCAGGTGGTGATGGACGCCAATGTGCTGGATAATTATAAGGAGATTGCCGGACAGAACGTGGGCGCGGCCCTGATCGTCACCGGCACCCTGGTGCTGACCCCCGAGGCCAAGCAGCCTCTGGAGGTGAAGGCCGCCTCCATCATGGTGGAGGGCGTGTCCACCCCCGACTATCCCCTTCAGAAGAAGCGCCACAGCGTGGAGTATCTGCGGACCATTGCCCATCTGCGCCCCCGCACCAACCTGTTCTCTGCGGTGTTCCGTGTCCGCAGTGTGGCGGCTCACGCCATCCACACCTTCTTCCAGGACCGGGGCTTCGTCTATGTTCACACTCCCATCATCACCGCCAGCGACTGTGAAGGCGCCGGCGAGATGTTCCAGGTGACCACCCTGGATCTGGAGAACGTGCCCAAGACTGAGGACGGCAAGGTAGATTACAGCCAGGACTTTTTCGGCAAGCACGCCAACCTCACCGTGTCCGGCCAGCTCAACGCGGAGAACTTTGCCATGGCCTTCGGCGATGTGTACACCTTCGGCCCCACCTTCCGGGCGGAGAACTCCAACACCCAGCGCCACGCCGCCGAGTTCTGGATGATCGAGCCGGAGATGGCCTTCTGCGACCTGAAGGGCGACATGGATGTGGCCGAGGCCATGATCAAGCACATTATCCGCACGGTGCTGGAGAAGTGCCCCGATGAGATCAATTTCTTTAACTCCTTTGTTGACAAGGGGCTGAAGGAGCGGCTGGAGCATGTTGCCTCATAGGATTTCGGCAGGGTGAGCTACACCGAGGCGGTGGAGATCCTCAAGAAGAACAACGACAA
>JAGHHM010000198.1 GCA_017887695.1 Oscillospiraceae bacterium
GCGTTGCCCTGCTCCATCTTCTGGAACACCTCGTCCATGACCCATCCCTGGTAAACACCGTCAGCCTTAGCCTTGGCCAGCTTCTCATAGGCTTCCCGGATCTGGGCTTCATCAGTGGTGTTGACAGAGTAGCCCAGGCTCAGAAGAGCGATACCGAGAGCGTCCCGGGAGTTGTTGATCATAAGGACGTTGTCGGCATAGGCAGTGTCGAACATGGCGTTCCAGCTGGTGATGGGTTCGTCCACCATAGTGCTGTTGTAAATGATACCAAGGGTACCCCAGGTATAGGGAACCGTGTACTTGTTGTCGGGATCAAAGCTCAGGTTTTTGTAGGCATCGTCAATCTTGGCATAGTTGGGAATATTGTCGTAATTGAGTTCAGCCAGCATACCTTCGTCAATAAGACGGGCAATCATATAGTCAGAGGGGACGATGACATCGTAGTTAGCGCCGCCGTTTTTCAGCTGGGAATAGAGGATCTCGTTGCTGTCCGCAGTCTGATAGTTGACGGTGATGCCGGTTTCCTCCTCGAATTGGGTGATAAGATCGGTGTCGATATATTCGCCCCAGCTGCACACGTTGACAACACGACCCGAACCGCCGGAGCAGCCGGTGAGGAGCAGTCCGCAGGCCATCACAGCGGCCAGCGCCAAGGCAAGTGTCTTTTTCAATTGATCATTCCTCCAATAAACAATACAAATTTATTTTCACGGCAGGAGCCGTAAAAACCATTATTTTTTCCCGGTCTGGCGGGTTAGTGCGGCCCGTTCCTGATGGGATTCCCGGATGTTGACGATTACCAGCAGCACCAGTACCGTGATGAAAAGCAGAGTGGAAATAGCATTGATCTTGGGGCTGATGCGCTTTTTGGTCATGCTGTAAATCTGCATAGCCAAGGTAGAGGTAGCAGAGCCGGCAGTAAAGTAGGAGATGACGAAGTCATCCACACTCATGGTAAAGGCGATGAGGGCTCCGGAGACGATGCCGGGTTTGATCTCCGGCAAAATCACCTTCCAGAAGGCCTGCATCCAGGTGCAGCCCAAATCCTGTGCCGCATCCACCAGGTTTCGGTCCATCTGCCGCAGCTTGGGGCCGACGGAAAGAATCACATAGGGGATGTTGAAGGAGATATGAGCCAGCAGCAGCGTACCAAAGCCCAGGTTCAGACGTGTAGGCAGGGTAATAAGCCCCTGGATACTGTTGATCCAACCTGCAAAATCTCCCCAGAGATTGAAGAAAGCCACGAAGAACAGGCACAGAGACACACCGGTGACAATATCCGCATTCATCATGGGGATGCTGTTGATCGTCATCAAGGGCTCACGCACCCGCCGGCGCATACTGTAAAAGCCGATGGAAGCGAAGGTACCGGCAATGGTGGAGATGATGGTAGCAAGAAGGGACACCAAAAGGGTGGTGTATACGCTCTGCATGATCAGACGATCCCGGAACAGTTCCCCATACCATTTGAGGGAGAAGCCCTTCCATACCACGCTGCTCTCGCCGGCGTTGAAGGAAAAGACGATGAGCAGGAAAATGGGGGCATAGAGGAACAGGAACACCAGTGCCATGAAAAAGCGATTGGAGGCTGCGTGACGTCTTTTCATCATAGCATCACCGCCTGTTCTTCACCTTCACCGAAGTGGTTCATGACCCACATGCACACCACAACAATGACCATCATTACCATGGCGATGGCGGCTCCCAGGTGGGGGTTGTAAGCTCCGCCGGTAAATTGCAGTTCAATGAGGTCGCCCAGGAGCATCTGGTTGCCGCCGCCCAGCAAGCGGGAGATGGCAAACGTAGACACTGAAGGGACAAATACCATGGTAATACCGGAAAGAACGCCAGGAAGGCTCAGTGGGAAAATTACCTTCCGGAACACACACAGATTGTTGGCCCCCAGGTCATGGGCGGCTTCCACCAGGGAGTGATCCAGCTTGACGATGACCGAGTAAATGGGCAAAATCATGAAGGGCAGGTAGTTATACACCATGCCCAGTACCACCGCACCGGAGGTACCCATCATCTGGAAGTAGGTGATAGGCTGGTAGGCGGAGGGATCTGCCGCAAAGTGGATGGCAATGCTGTTATAGAGATCAATAAGGCCGATGCTGCGGAAAATCTGATTGAGCAGGCCGTTATTCTCCAGAATAGACATCCAGGAATAGGTCCGCAGCAGGAAGTTGATCCACATGGGCAGCATGATAAGCACCATGGCCACCCGCTGGAAGCGGGGACCTTCCTTGGCGATCATATAGGAGATGGGATAACCGATGAGAAGGCACACCGCCGTAGCGATCAGGGCCAGTTTGAAGGACCGGGTAAAGACCACGGTGTAGCTGCCCATACTGGTAAAATTATCCAGTGTAAAAGCACCCAGGGAACCATCGGTAGCACCGGTGGTAAAGGCGTAGACCACCATAATAATAATGGGGATTACCACCAGAAATGCCATCCAAACGATGTAGGGGACAGCAAAGAGGGAGCGCTTATTCTTCATGGCCGTCCTCCCGAGGGCCGTCCTCCTCCTCCTCGTCCAGCATGGTGACATCGTCCATCTCCTCGTATTCCTCGGAGTAGGAGCTGTAATCGCCGAACATGCCGGAATACTGGCTCTTATGCATGATGTGGATATCATCGGGGTTGAGGATAATGCCGATGGTCTCGCCCACAGGATGGTAGTCCGTGGTCTGGATCAGCCACTTAAAGCCCTTGAAGTCCACAATGGTATCGTAATGGACGCCCTTGAAGGTGACGGAGGTGACGGTACCCCGCAGCTGGCCCTTCTCCATGGGGACGATGTCGATATCCTCGGGACGGATAACCACATCCACCGGTTCCATGGGAGCAAAGCCCTTATCCAGGCACTTGAACTTGCGGTTGAAGAACTCCACCACATAGTCCTCATGCATGATGCCGTCGAGAATGTTACTCTCGCCGATGAAGTCCGCCACGAAGGCGTTCTTGGGCTCGTTGTAGATGTCCTCCGGGGTGCCGATCTGCTGGATCTTACCCTGGTCCATGACCACGATGGTATCGCTCATGGCCAGCGCCTCTTCCTGATCATGGGTGACATAAATGAAGGTGATACCCATCTGCTGCTGGATGCGCTTAAGCTCGCTCTGCATATCCTTGCGCAGACGCAGATCCAGGGCACCCAGGGGCTCGTCCAGAAGAAGGACCTTAGGCCGGTTCACCAGGGCCCGGGCAATGGCAACCCGCTGCTGCTGGCCGCCGGAGAGCTCAGTGATGCGGCGGTTCTCAAAGCCCTTGAGGCTCACTACCTCCAGCATTTCCAGCACCCGCTGACGGATCTCATCCTGAGGGATGCGGACCTTGACCTTTTTCTTCTTCCCGTTTACCTCTTTTTCCTCAGTTCTGCCGATCCGCAGACCAAAGGCTACGTTCTCAAAGACGTTGAGGTGGGGGAAAAGGGCATAGCGTTGGAAAACGGTATTCACCTGCCGCAAATGGGGGGGAATATCATTCATCCTCACCCCGTCGAACAGCACTTCACCAGAAGTGGGCGTGATAAAGCCACCAATGATGCGCAAGGTAGTTGTCTTGCCGCAGCCACTGGGTCCGAGCAGTGTGAGGAATTCACTGTCATTAAAATATAGGTTCATGTTATCGAGAACAAGCTCGCCGTCAAACGCCATGCTGCAATTCACAAGGCGAATTAACTCTTTGGACATTTATCCTCCCCCATTCCCTTTTTAAGTGCATAATTTATGTAATCCGGTGTGTGAGCCAACCGGCTCAGGACGCAGAAAATTGCCTGTCCTTCCTGAGTACTTTTCCCCCGGAAAAACAGGCAAGCATACTATATCCGTTTTATGTCGAAATGTCAATGCGATTATGGAAAAATCCAGAAGAAATTTCGGTATATTTTTTGTTTGAATTGAAGAAACAGGGGAGAAGCAGGCAAAAAACGGAGAGGGCAGCTTTCCCAATATAAATGACGGAGCAAAGGGCGGAGCCTCGTCCCGCCGTCAGCCAGAGACAGCAGGGGAGGAGGGGGGCAGTGGGGAGGGGGTATGCGCTTGTTCCAACGGGGGAGAACTGCCCGGCCGAGCTTCCGTTCCGGCCAGAAAGTAGCTTTCATCCTGAAACTCGGTCATGGTATCCCAGTAACGCTGAGGCATATGAGTCCGGCGGAGCTTGGGGTTGTGGCGCTCCTTAATTTCTATGGTATCGTAAAACCGTTTCCAAAGCCGCCGGTACTGAGCCTCAGCGGCGGAGGGAGCAGCCATTTTAAATTCCTCCAGAGGAAGGATCGCCCACTTTCCCGGCTCATGGAGCAGAGCCTCGTGGTGGGTACGGTCGTAAAGAAGAAAGGTTTCATTGTACATACGGCTGCAGAAATGATGACGCAGCAGAGGCAGCACACGGTTTTTCGGCCGGATCTCACCAGCCAGCATTCCCTCAAATTCCGAAAACCGAACAAAGCCTTTGAGAAGATGAACCTCGCCGTCCAGATGCCGTACCGCCTTGAGCAAGGGCAGCAGGGCGTCATCGCTGAGCTGACGGAGCAAAGGCTTTCCCACACGGTATAACGCCCGAATAAACCGATACAGGAGCAGCTCCTTGTTTGCCGCGCAGGTGAGAAAGCCCTTGACTACCAATTCTTTAGCCCAAGGATCGATTTTCTCCAGGCTTACCAGGATCCTCTGGGCGTGGCGCAGATCCGTCCCAATCCAGCGGACAGGAAAAAGGGACTGGGCCAGATGAGATTCGTCCTGAAATTCCCAGGGGATTTCCTTATTTACATAGCTGTCAAAGACACAGCAGAGGAAACCCTCAAAGCTGCCGTCGTACCGATAAATGACTTCCATGGTGTTGTACCTCCCAGACAGGATGGGGCCGCTCCTTGGCATAAGGGCAGTCTCCCGATTCAGAGAAAATCTTCTGGCCGGATAGGGCGGCCCAGGCCCAAAGCCTGCCGCCAGGGTGGTGCGGTTTCTATATCTCCCCAGTATTCCACCAGGCGATATATTTTATTTTCCCTCCAGTGGAAAAAGGATACTGCCCGGAAGGCTCCTGCCTCCGGTGACCATACCCGGGCTATGGAGAAGCGGCCCGACGGATCCACCTGCTCCACCATGGCTTTCCATTGTCCGGGATATTCCAGGTTGGCCAGAACAAATTCCGGGACTGAGAAAGACTCATCGGTGTTGGGCCACAGGATGGCGGCATCCTCTGTAAAATGAACCGATATGGCCGCATCCTGGGCGGCAACATCCTGCCACAACGCCAGGATCGTCTCAACTTTCGTCATGACAGCTTATCCCTCCCTGGAAAATAAAACGGATCAGTTCCTCTGAATCATCAAAATCATCATAATCGCCTACAACGCCCTGGCGGTGATAGACTACTCCAGATTTTTCATTTTGCTCCAGGCAGTCCAGCAGTGTCTCCAGGCCATACCGCCGGATGAAAAGAGTAAATCCATAGGGTTTGATTTTGGAGAGAAGGCCCCGGCGGCAGTTTTCGCTGCACTACCAACAGCCATTCAGATGCCGTTCCTGGCAGCACCGCCGGTTTTCACACGCAGCCTTGTCCCGGCACCCATCGTTCCGACACCCGGGACAGATTTCGTTTTCTGAGCAGAGACAGCAGGCCAACCCGCAGGCGGCGATCCCCAGCTCCCGTTTCATCCTTTCCCCTCCTTAAAAGCGAAACGGAGTTTCGCTGAAAAGTTCTTTTTGGCTCTTTTTCTTTCAAGAAAAAGAGTGTTCCTGTCGTTTCTGCCGTCTCCAGTGCTTCGTTCTATATCATGGAGCAAACAGGCTCAGCTGCTCCCCCTCGTTTGCCGGTAAAGCTGCCCGCTCCAGGGCGGCCAGGTTCCGCAGAATGCTGTCCGGCCGGCGACACACACCATCCAGTATTCTCCCTTTGCAGGTAATGAAATATTGGGCGCGCTTCATGACCACTCCCAGCTTCCGCAGATCCTCATGCTCCAGCTTCCGGGCCCGGCGGGCATACAGGATCCGCCGGGTGGATACGGTGCCGATCCCCGGCACCCGCAGCAGTTCCTCACGGCTGGCGGTGTTGATCTCCACCGGAAAAAAGGCGGGATGCTTCAGGGCCCAGCTGCACTTGGGGTCCACCAGAGGATTGAAATTGGGGTCATCCTCATCCAGCAGTTCCTCTGCCCGAAAGCCGTAAAACCGCAGCAGCCAGTCCGCCTGGTAGAGTCGATGCTCCCGCAGGAGGGGCGGCTTGGTGTCCAGGGAGGGCAGAAGGGTATTTTCCACCACCGGGACATAGGCAGAGTAAAACACCCGCTTGAGGCGATATTAGTCGTAAAGGGCCGGGGTGAGAGAGAGAAGGTGGCGGGCACTGTCCGGAGTAGCGCCGATGATCATCTGGGTGCTTTGCCCAGCGGGGGCAAAGCGGGGGGTGTGACGGTATTTTACC
>JAGHHM010000199.1 GCA_017887695.1 Oscillospiraceae bacterium
CCTTGCTCATCTCGGCAGGGAGGATAGCCACGCTGTCGCAGGCCAGGAGCTTGGAGTTGAAGGCGCCGCCGCGGCAGTAGTTACCGGTGGAGGGCCAAACAGCATGGTGATAGGTGGCGTCGAACTGACCGGTGACCAGTCGGGGGGCAAGGCAGCCGAAGGAGGCGCCCACCTTATGGCAGCCGGTGGGGAACCACTTGCCGGCCATGGCGATGATGCGGCACTTGACGCCGGAGAGGCTGGAGGGGATTTCCACATAGTTGGGGACAGCCTGGAAGCCGCCGCCAAACTCCTTGGCCTCGTTCTTCCAGGTGATACGGAACAGGTTCAGGGGGTTCACGTCCCACAGGCCCACGTCTTTCAGCTTGGCCTGGATCTTTTCGGGGATCGTCTCAGGATTCTGCATCTGGGCAATGGTGGGGATGATGATGTTGTTCTCCTTGGCCTTCTGGATATTATGCTGGAGGCCTTCCTTGTTGATGCTGAGATCGATCTTACTCATGCTGTTTTTCCTCCTGTTTTGTGTCAATATAAGAATATAATGTGTATTTGGATATGCCGAAGTATTTGGCGACCTTGTCGCCGGATTTGGTAATGAGGAAAGCGCCGTGCTGGCTGAGGAACTGGATGGCCTTGACCTTGTCGTCCTTGTTCATCAGGGCCACGGGCTTGCCCACCAGGGCCACGCTCTGCTCGATCAGGTCATCCAGCAGGTCGTTGACGTTGACGGTGGTAATGCGTTCTTCCCGGGCGGGCTCGGGGGTGGAGATAAGGCCGCTGATGGCGTTGTTCACCATGAGAAGCGAGGAAATATCGTAGTTAATGGAGAGGATGGCGGTCACCTTCCCCTTGGAGTTGCGGATATACACCGTGGACGACTTGAGAATTTTGCCGTCCGGCGTGCGGGTCAGATAGGCCAACTGGTCTTTGGGGTCCTCGTCGCCGTGAAGGATGTACTCCATGACGATTTTGGACGGCCCGTCCCCGATCCTGCGCCCCGTCACATGGCCGTTTTCAATGTGGACGATGGGGTGTTCCGTGTTCTGCGCCGACAGGTCGTGAACCACCACCTCGCAGTTAGGTCCAAACTGCGCAGCGAGGGCCGACGCGATCTGCTTGAGCATCTCCAATCGGTAGGATTCCAAAACGCTATCACCTCCAGAAAGATTCCTTTACGACTCCATCATACCAGCATCTTTTCCGGATTGCAATGGTTTTTCAGAAAATTTTTTAGGTTTTCTAAAATTTTGTTTGACAACGCCATATTCTATGCTATTATAAGGATAGAGAGAACCGTCTGACCACCTGAGCAATAGGCGAAGGCAACAACATATTACATATGTATGGAGGAGACGTAGCATGAATTTTGAGGCGATTAAGAGCGCGGCTGAGGGCTATAAAGCGGATATGAGCCGCTTCCTGCGGGCCATGATCTCCCACCCCAGCGAGAGCTGCGAGGAGAAGGAAGTGGTCATGTGCATCAAGGCCGAGATGGAGAAGCTGGGCTATGACAAGGTAGAGATCGACGGCCTGGGCAACGTCATCGGCTGGATGGGCGACGGCGAGAAGATCATCGCCATCGACTCCCACATCGACACCGTGGGTATCGGCAACATCAATAACTGGGAAAAGGACCCCTACGAGGGCTATGAGACCGACGACATCATCTATGGCCGCGGCGGTTCCGACCAGGAGGGCGGTATGGCCTCTGCTGTGTACGGCGCCAAGATCATGAAGGATCTGGACCTGATCCCCAAGGGCTATAAGATCATGGTGGTGGGCTCTGTCCAGGAAGAGGACTGCGACGGTATGTGCTGGCAGTACATCGTCAACAAGTACTTCCCCTCCAAGGAGGAGGCCCAGAAGCAGATCGAGTTCGTTATCTCCACCGAGCCCACCGACGGCGGTATCTACCGTGGCCACCGGGGCCGCATGGAGATCCGCGTGGATGTCAAGGGCATCTCCTGCCACGGCAGCGCTCCCGAGCGGGGTGACAACGCTATCTACAAGATGGCCGATATCGTCCGTGAGATCCGGGCCCTCAATGAGAATGACGATGCTGACAGCACCGAGATCAAGGGCCTTGTGAAGATGCTCAATCCCAAGTACAATCCCGAGCACTACGAGGATGCCCAGTTCCTGGGCCGGGGCACCTGCACCGTCAGCCAGATCTTCTATACCTCCCCCAGCCGCTGCGCCGTGGCCGACAGCTGCGCCGTGTCCATCGACCGCCGCATGACCGCCGGCGAGACCTGGGACAGCTGCCTGGAGGAGATCCGCCAGCTGCCTTCCGTGAAGAAGTACGGCGACGATGTGAAGGTCAGCATGTACATGTATGACCGTCCCGCCTGGACCGGCACTGTCTATGAGACCGAGTGCTTCTTCCCCACCTGGATCAACAAGGAGTCTGCTGCCCACGTTCAGGCCCTTATCGACGCCCATCACGCCCTCTGGGGCGACAAGCGCATCGGCCACGCTGACGCGGATCCCAAGTACGACGCCATGCACCTGCGCAACCGGCCCCTCACCGACAAGTGGACCTTCTCCGCCAACGGCGTGTCCATCCAGGGCCGCTACGGCATCCCCTGCGTAGGCTTCGGCCCCGGCGCTGAGAGCCAGGCCCACGCCCCCAATGAGATCACCTGGAAGCAGGATCTGGTGACCTGCGCCGCCCTGTATGCCGCCGTCCCCGGTCTGTACAAGGAGGAGAACAAGACCAAGGACGTCACCCAGTTCCGCCAGAGCCTCACCGATAACGACATCCAGTACGGCACCGCATGGGCATATTCCTTCTTTTCTTTGAAAAGAAAAGTAGCAAAAGAAACTTTTAAGCGAAACATTCGTTTCGCTATCCTATGAAAAAAGATAAGGAGAGCACAGCCATGAGCAAGACTGAAAA
>JAGHHM010000200.1 GCA_017887695.1 Oscillospiraceae bacterium
GAGCCGTCCAGCCCAGGCGGAGCATGGCAAAGGCGGAGAGCAGTCCGCTCACCGCCAGGACGCCGACGTCACGCAGCGCCCACAGCCACAGCGTCGCCTTGGCTTTCAAGTTATCTGGGTAGATATACAAACCCTGATTCCTCCCAACAGGAATGAAGCGCCACAAACGCGCGGCGCTTCATTCCAACTCTTACTGCTTAGACTCATCCAGCGCCTGCTGGATGAGAGCCAGGACGAATTCCTTCTGACTGACTCTTTTTCCTGTCCGTTCCGCCTCCCGGCCAGATGATCCTTCAGGCGCTGGAATAGCTCCTCCGGAATCTGGAATGTTAGAATTTTCATGTTCTTTCCTCCTTATTGATTATTGATAAAATGCCTAGTCACATTAGTATTGCGTATTTTGGAGACTCTTTTCAATTTTGCGCTGTTGCATAAATTAAGTTTAAATTGTCTTCATAGACAAAATGTATTTATGAGGAAAAATGTTGTATAAGCTGAATCGATAGTGAAGAAAAGATTGTTAAAGGGGATGAATCCCATGCAGTAATTTAGTAAACAGATAAAAAAGTTTGGACTGGAATAAAATATGTAGAAGGAGTGAGTAACCAAAATGAAGAAAACATTAAAGCGTGTATTATGTTTAGTCAGTATTTTGGCTTTTTTATTGTCTTTGCCGTCTACAGCGTATGCAGCAGCGAACAACTCAGATGTAAGTGCTTCTATAGATTGCTCATTCTCAGAAGAAGAAAATGCTAAAGCAGTATTTGAGGGATTATCTCCAGAAGCAAAACAAATTTTTCTTGAACACATTTCTTATGACCCAGCCCTTGTGCAGTTTCATCGAGAATATGTTGATGCAACATTTTCTCCCGAAGGTTTTCTCGCATCTTGTAATACAAACAACATAACATCTAATGATAATGATCCATTAACTATAGTCCATAATGGGCTTATTGCATTAGGTCTCAGCACTGCTGTAGTTTATGCATTTGAGGGCATTGCTAGTGGAATTGTTGCTGCGGCTGTAGATGGGTTCTTGCCTGTAGGTGACATTTATGCTACAATTGTTGCAACATATGCTGCAGCAACATTAGCTCTATATTGGACAACAGAAGTTGCTCCTAATTGGGATGGGATTGTTGCTGTATTTCAGAGCGCTTTTAGCGCTATGCGTGCAAACATCGCTGAAGCTTTAGGCTTGCTTGCTGACGATGCTAGAGGTATGACCAACCCGGCTCAATCAGTAGCAATCTCTGGTGATCTTGTGATTGTTCAGCGTAGTGATGGAACCATTGATCGACTACGAGTTAATACTCGGGTTGAAAATTGTTATCTTGAGGATAATAAATATTATGTTGCGGCCTTCATAAACCGTGTATTAATGGTCTGCCCAATTAATATTGATTTTGGAACAGCTGTTGCGATTAAAGAAGCTAATCTTAGCACAGTAGGGGTTGCGACTTATCATCATATGCTTGCTCAGTCGGTTGTAACAGTAAACAACCCCAATGGTTTTATATATCATAGTAATGAAAGTCATTCGGGAAATCCAAATTATCTCCCCCACTATCATCCGCGTAACCCCAACGGGACTCCAAAATCTGTACATATTTGGTTTGCATTTTGATAAAAGGCGGGTGCAATATTTTCCTTGAGAGCTAAACCGCCGTAGTGGTGATCGAAATGGTAAAATGGCTTCAGTACTCTAGCCCTGAAACAGAAAACAGCGCTTCTTCAAATGGGTTTCATCTTCGACAACTTTTGGATGCCTGTTGGTCATTTGCTGATGAAGTTACACTTTCCAGCTACTTTGATCTTATTCTTTCTCCTCGTTTTCCTCAGGCCTGGGAGCGGAGGAATGAGTGGGAAGAATACAAAGCCGCACTGCACCCTTGGCTGGTTGGCATCACGATCTCCGACCGCTGGTTTGGCTATGGTCGTGGCAGCACAAAAATGGGCAGATACCTCTATCATGCAGATGAGGGCCTAAAAGAAGTGCTTTGTGCACTATATCAGGATATTTTCCTGCAGGAACCAATTGGACAACCCGCCGGGGAGATCATTCCTTGGTTCTCGGACTTGTGCCTCTTTTCTCAAGGGAAGCTATTCTTTGGCAGTATTTCTCATGAAGGAGAAGCATATCTCTATCCTTTGAATGATGAACTGCGGAATATCTTTTCTTCTATCGAGGGGTGGGAAGAATGTCCCTGGCGAGATGAACGATCACGAACACGTATTAATGCATTCCCATGGGAAAAAACTTGTAACGGGTAGACATTTTATCACAAGAGAACTTATAGCAATCAGCGCAGCAATTAGCCCTTGAGCGGCTTTATGCTGCGCTGATTGCTATATTATTAACTTCTCCTGGTTTCTAAAACGAGTCTACTATTCCCAATACGGCTCTAAAGCAAATAATTTTATTTTTCCGCCATTACGCCACGGCTTGGGCAATAGTGCGCATTGTGTTGACAGCCGCCTAGGCCGTATACACCACGCTCTGGATATTGGCCCGGGTGGAGGTGTCCATGCCGAATATCCCTGCGATTCGGGGCACCTCGCCGGTAGAGAGCATAAGCCCCAGGCCCAGGAGGGCCGACTCCGTCACCGCCATCAGTCCCGCTGTCAGAATGGTGGCCTGAAGAAAGGCGGTCAGGCACAGGCCCGCCACCTGCTTGCACCACTGGATGAAGCCGTCCGTATAGCCGCGGGGCACACTGAACATATAGAGGCTCCCCACCGCGATCTGGATCAGCAGGATCCCGCCCTGCTTCAGATTGGCAAAGAATACCTTGCCTCCATCCGTTTTCCCCCCTTTCCTTTGGGCCGCGCAAAGTATAGCGGCTTTACGGGATAATAGCTATCACCATAAGCAATGAAAATACAGGTGAGAAGCAAGCAGAAGCAACAACTCACCAGCCCTCCCGGATCGCCCGGACGATCCCGCGCATCAGGTAGTCCACACAGGGCACCGCAACGCTGTTGCCCAGCGCCATATAGCGCGCCGTGTCCGACCCCTTCGGCAGCTCCGTCCAGAAATCCGGAAAGCCCTGCAGCCGCTCGCACTCCTGGGGCACCATCCGACGGATCAGCAGACAGGCCGGACCCGCTCTCCCCTGAAGGATCAGGTCGGTGGCGTCCTTATACTGCCGCGCGCTCTGGGTGGACGCCCGCTCTCCGTCCGCCACAAAGCGGTCCGTCCTCAGCCGCCGGAAACTGCCCCGTATCAGCGGTACATTGTTTCCGCCGGTCCCATACCGGGCGGATATCGTGGGGGCGGACAGGAGCGGACCGGTATACCTGCCATCGATCCCGTGGTTTTCAAAGACCAACGGCTGGTGGCCGTGCTCCTGGGCCCGGAGCGTTCCCGCCTTCTCCTCCTGACAAGAAAGGAAGGTCCCGCCCTGATCGGTAAGGCAGAGGACTGTCGGCATCATGCCGCCGCTCTGGGTGCCTTTCAGGGTGGGCGCTTTTTCTCTGCGGTAGGCGATGCTGCCGGCCCCGGCTCCCGCGCCCGCGCTGAATCCGGCGGAAAACCTTTGGCGGGACGGATCCTTCGCTTTGCCTCTCGTTTTCCTCGTATCTTTTATCTGCGAAACAAAGGTTTGCATCTGCATATTAGGTGTTGCCAGCAGTGTGCCGGACATATCTCCCAAATCGATGGCCTCCTCTCTCTGGTTGATATGGAAGGCACGGGGTGGTTTCGGCATGGGGCCATCCGGAAGCAGCAGGACTCCCGCCTGCAGTAAAAGCGCTGTCTCAAGCTCCGGCGGCAGAGGTTTCTTCCGTTTCTCTGTCCGCTTCAGGATCCCCAGGCAGGCTTTCCTGCTTAAATAGTATCGAGATGGGACTGTATCCAGCAAAATCTGTGACAAGGAAGATCCTGCGACGGGTCTGGGGCACTCCGAAGTATTCAGCGTTCCAGGTGGTCCAAGCCAGTGAGGATCTATCGCCCAATATGGCCCCAGTATATTGCCAGCGTCCTTTCTCAGGTCTAATAACATGAAGATGTGGTTCTTCAATCTGGATGAACGCCTCAAGGACCGTCCGGAAGTCCTGGCCCTCTCCGCTGGAGAAGGCGCCGAGGACGTTTTCCCACACGGCAAAGCGGGGTCGAACAGCGACACCTGTCCGTCCGCGTCCCTTATCCACATCTCGCATCTCCTTGATGATGCGGATCTGCTCTATAAAAAGGCCGGAACGCGCGCCGGATAATCCAGCCCGCGCACCGGCCACAGACAGTCCTGGCAGGGACTTCCTCCGCAGATAATATCCACCGGAGGCAGCTGTGCGCCATCCAGCTTCGTGATATCACCTACATGCCGCATATTGGGGAAATGCCGCTTCGTTACCCGGATGGGAAACGCCTCGATCTCGCTGGCCCACAGCGGCACAATGCCGTTATGGACTGCAGCCAGCGGGAAACCTCCTATGCCGTCAAAGAGGCTCCCCATGGTGATGATCTTCTGTTTCTCCGCCATCACACCACTGCCTGAGCGATCGCGCGGGTGGTATTGACAGCCGCCTGGGCCGTATACACCACGCTCTGGATATTGGCCCGGGTGGAGGTGTCCATGCCGAATATCCCTGCGATTCGGGGCACCTCGCCAGCAGAGAGCATGAGCCCCAGGCCCAGGAGGGCCGACTCCGTCACCGCCATCAGTCCCGCTGTCAGAATGGTAGCCTGAAGAAAGGCGGTCAGGCACAATCCCGCCACCTGCTTGCACCACTGGATGAAGCCGTCCGTATAGCCACGAGGCACACTGAACATATAGAGGCTCCCCACCGCGATCTGGATCAGGAGAATCCCGCCCCGCTTCAGATTGGCAAAGAACACCTTGATCACCGCGTAACCCATCAGGATCACCAGAAACAGGAGAAGTATAGGGCTGGTCATGGTGCCAAAGCCGCCGAAGATGTTGGCGAGCATTGCCTCCTCCAGAGTCCCCGCGTCCGACAGACTCTCTATGATATTCCCTGCCAGCTCGCCGATCCCGCCACCAGCGCCGGAGATCCCCTGAGACATGGTCTGCTGCAGATCCACGGACAGCGTATAGAGCTCCACCGGCACGGTGGTAAAGAGGCTTACCGCCAGAAATCCTTTCAGGGCGCTCAGGGCTGTCTCCTTGATGTTTGCTCTGCCGCTGGTGTACTCAATGCCGCAGGAAAAGGCGGACACCACCAGCCCGGTTCCATACAGCGCCCAGGCCAGATGGGAGAAAAACACGATGATCGCCTGGACCCAGGAGAGCTGGAACAGCTCTATCCCCATGCCGCCCATCGCGGCGAAGAAGCCGCCCAGAAGGCCCACCAGCTGCTGATATCCCCACTCCAGCACCTCGTTGAGCACGGTGGTCGCGACAAAATCCCATATGAACATCGTGACTCATCCCTTTGTCGCGGCGCTCTCTGTCTCTCCGCACCTCACAGGCCTACGATGGTCCAGATATAAAGCGGTGCGGTGAGTGTGAGGATCAGGCAGGCAAAGAGGATCACCGGCCCGGCCCACTCGAAGTGGCCTCTGCTCTTGTAATCAAAGTAGGCAAACGCCAACTTGCCGAAGAAGGCGATGGCCAGGATCATGTCCAGAGCCGGAAACACCACGTTGTCCACCACCGTCTTGATCTGTGCCGCAGCGTCCTTCCAGGTGCTCTCCACAACGCTGGCCACATCGCCGGTGGACTCCGCCGCCAGAGCGGTACCGCACAGCAGCGCGGCCGCCAGGCAGAGCAGCAAGAGCTTACGCATGAGTATATTTTTGTTCCTTACGCCCATTCGAGAACGAACACCACGGAGAGGACCGTCTGGTCCGTCACCGGCTGGGACAGGGCGGAAATCACCGCATCATAGCTCAGAGGCAGGCTGCCGTCCTGAGGAATGGTCCAGTCTCCGGTAAGCGGCAAGGATTCACTTCCCGCCCCACCCTTTGTCTCAGCGCCGTTGAGGGTAAAGCCAATCAGATGGGTATCCACCTTTTCCTGAGCCATGTCCGTATCCCAGGATACCAGCTTCCAGCCGTTCTGCGTCGCCGCGGTGATGCTGGACACCCGCACAGCACCGGTGGAGTGGTTGATGATGCTGGCCTCACTGGTGTGGACCCGGCCATCTTCACCCATGGCCAGCGGCAGCACCGCGGGAACGGTCACGGAGAACGCCTGGACCTTTGTCCACCGGGCATAGTAGGTGCTGTGGCCGTCCGTAGTGTAGACAGTGTCCTCCGTCACCTCCGTACCGCCGGTTTCCGCTGTGTACCAGCCGTCAAAGGTGTACTCGTCCCTGACTGGATCGGAAGGCAGCTTCAGAGGTTCTCCATAGGTCTGCTGGGTAGTCTCGGTTTTGCCGTCCCCCAGATCCCAGGTAATGGTATAGCTCCTGGCCTCCCATCGTGCGTAGTAAGTGGAGGGGCCCTGGGTCTGGTAGATGGTATTGTCGGTGACCTGGGTACCGCCGGTCTTTTCCGTATACCAACCCATAAAGGTATGACCAACCTTGGTGGGAGCGGTGGGCAGTGTCAGATTTGTGCCATAGACCTGGCTGGTAGTTTCCGTCTTTCCATCCCCCATATCCCAGGTGATGGTATAGGAGTTGCCAATCCATCGAGCATAGTAGGTGGATGCTCCCGCAGTGGTGTAGGTGGTGCCGGATGTAACCTGGGTGCCACCGGTACTGGAAGTAAACCAGCCGGCAAATGAGTAGCCGCTTCGGCTGGGCTCTTCAGGAAGGATCAGCTTCGCGCCATAGGTCTGCCGAGTGGTTTCGGTCTTACCGTCCCCCAGATTCCAGGTGATGGTATAGCTCTTGGCGGTCCACCGGGCATAGTAGGTAGTGGGCCCCTGGCTCTGGTAAACAGTGCTGCTGGTGACCTGGGATCCACCGGTGCTGGCAGTATACCAGCCGGTAAAGGTGTAACCCGCGCGTGTGGGGGTAGAAGGCAGGGTCAGTTTCTCCCCATATGCCTGGCTGGTCGTTTCCGTCCGACCGTCTCCCAGATTCCAGGTAATGGTGTAGGTTGCGGGGGTGAACTGGGCGTAGAAAGTCCTGGCGGAAGTCACGGAGACGGAGCTGTAGAGACTGCCGCCGCTGGCTGCCGTGTACCAGCCCTTGAAGGTGTGCCCGGTTTTGGTGGGTGTGTAGCTGGGAGCCGTCGCCACAGAGCCGGAGGTGACGGAGGTGGTGACGCTGCTCTGGCCGTTGACGGTGCCGCCGTTGGCGGAGGCATTCCAGGTCACCGTCACGGACATGCTGTAGCCGCAGCTGTCGCATCTGCCGTCCCCGTTGCTGTCAGTGTGTGCGGCGTATGTGGTGGTACTGTGACCGCAGCCGGTGCACACCTGATCTACCCGGTGCTGTTGGTCGTTGTACTGACTGTAGCTGCTGAGCCAGGTATGGGGTTGCTGCCCAGACGAACCGCTATAGCCGCACTTCGAGCAATAGGAATTGTACGTGTGATATGAGGTGTTCAGATAGCTGTAGCTTCCCGTCAGGCTGTGACTTTCCGTCCAGGTATTCAACTGTTCTCCACAAGAAGTGCAGGTCTGGATGCAGTAGTGGCTGGATGCGTTATACTGCGTATAGGAATAGTGGTAGTTACTGTGAGAGCAGGATGCCTGGCTGCTGTCATAGTAGCCGCAAAAACATGTTCCACTCCCGTCATATTGATGAGGTCCATTGATCGTATATTGAAGTCTCTGGTTCTGGGTGATGCTGCCTGTACCATTGATGTAGTAGTCACATGCGCTGTTGGTACATGCCCATCCTCGCTGATGCCCCCAACTGGTTTGCTCATCAAAGTCCAGGGACAGCCGTCTCCCGCAGGAGACGCAATAGTAGGTGCCGTTCCAGTTGGACGCGGTGTTGCTGAGGACTGCCGCGTGGGCTACGGACGCCATAGATAGATACATGGCCAGCACCAGAATGCAGGCCAGCATTTTATTTGCTTTTCTCATGATATAACCTCCTCTGGTTACTCTGCAGCCGCAATGGTGAACACCACTGTCGCGGCGGTGACGGCGTCAGGCTTCTCCTCCGGGGCCACCTTGGCGTCATACTGGATGGCAAGGCTCCGGCCCGCCGGAATCGCGGGGAATCCATCTGCCTCCAGCGCCAGGGGTCCCTCCCCTCTGGTGGGGCAGCCGTTCAAGGAGAGTGCGATGGTTCCCCGACCGCCGGAAAAATTCGTATAATCGCCAATGGCATACTCCGCGGGAAGGACCGATACGCCGGTAACTCGAATACTCCCGGTCTGGGCCTGGTTGGTGATGGCCGCATTGGTGGCCGTGACCACATCCCCGTCCACCAGGGACACCGGCAGTGCGGCAGGAACGGTAACGGAGATCTTCCGCTCCGTATTGACCACTGTCAATGTTACCGGCACTTCATGGCGCTGCACCTCCGCCGCGGAGGCGGAGGAAAAGAGGGACAGTGCCATGGTCAGGGCCAGGGCCGCGGATAAAATTCTGTGTTTCATACCACGCCTCCTTTACTTCGCCCACAGATAGGCCACATGGAGCGTGAGGCTCACCTCCATACGACCTGACTGGTCCTGCCGTTCCACTGTGGCAGTACAGGGATAATCGCCCATGGGCAGGGGCTCCGCCAGGGTCAGTCGGTCCAGCACATGACCCGGGCCCAGGGTAAACGGCTCCACCAGCGTCTCGCCGGTATCGTCCCGGGTAATGGTGATCTCATAGGTATCCCTGGCGCTGTTGTTGTCGATTCTGCAGTCGATATCCGTCTGTCCCACCAACGCCAGCAGATCCGCGTCCATGGACACATGGATCTCGCTGCCGCTGACAATATCATTGAGATCCCCGATGGCGTCCAGGATATCGGAAATGTCATAGAAAATGACCTCGGTCTCCGGGTACTCCTCCGCCCGCGGTGTGATCTCCACCTGGATCGTATCGTGGACAGCCAGAGTGGAATCCTTATCAAAGATGACTTTTACCGGGCCATCTACCCGGCAGACGATCAGCTCATCCGTGCGGGTGCCGTTATTCATCCAGACAGCCTCTGTGCCGCCGCCCCAGACCACGATCCGGCCTGATACGGTGACATTGTCCAGGGTGACTGTGCTGTCTGCCGCGCCGCAGCCGATGATGAGGTCGCCGTCAATGTACATGTCCTCCAGGGTCACCTCATCCATCCGCACCAGCAGATTCCCGGAGCGGTCCCCGGTATAGGTCCCTTCCTTTACGATATATTCCTGGATGATGTTGTGGAAGATCTGGGCAAACTCCGCCCGGGTGATGTTGTCCTGGGGAGCCAACTCCCGCTTCTCATTGCCATGGATATAATCGGAACCCACCATGGCCCGGACATAGGGCAGGGCCCAGGCAGAAACGTCCGCGCGGTCCCGGAACCGGGAGAGGCTGGTCTCCTCATGATCCTCCAGATCCAGCTGGAGGGCCCGGGCCACCACGGTCATGGCCTCCTGACGGGTGATGGGCTCGTCCGGGTCCATGGTGGAGGTGCTGGTGCCGTTGTAGGTCCCCATGTGGACAGCCATGGCCACATCCTCGTAGTACCATGCGCCGGGTTTCACATCCCTGTAGTTGGTAATGTCCGCCTTCTGGTAAGTACCGAAGGAGCGGTTGACGATGGCTGCCATCTCCGCCCGAGTCAGGTATCCGTCCGGACGGAGGAGCCCCTTGTCATCCCCCCGGAGCAGGCCGTCCTCCACAGCGGAACGGACCGCGTCCGCATACCACGCGCCGCTGTCATAATCCGGAAAATCCCGGACAGTGGCTGCCGACGCCACAGTCGCCAGCCCCAGTGTCAGGGCCAGCGCCAGCAGCAGCGTGACGATTCGTTTTTGTTTCTTCATGCAATTCCTCCTTGATCGCAGAAGGACGCCGCAGGCTGATTGCCTGCGGCGTCCTCTATTCATGCGGTTATTTTGCTTCTGTGCGGTGACCGGCCGTAGTATCTCCGGCCCTGCATTTCATTTTCTGGGAGAGGAGTTGAAATACTTGGCGCTTAGATATCCCACTCCACCACAAAGAGCACGCTGGCCACGCCGGTATTGGTGACCGCGTTGGAAACAGGGGTCACGATGGCATCGTAGTCGATGGCCACGCGGTTGCCCACCTGATCGCCGCTGCCGGTCATGTAGCAGCCCTCAACAGCGGAGGTCAGCAGATCCTGGGAGGCGGTGGAACCGGCCACGGTGGCCAGCTGCTGGCCGCCGCCGATGGTCATGGCGAAGCCTACCTGATTGCTGTCCACCTTGGCGCCGGCCAGCGTGGAGGGATCGCCGAAGGCAGTGAGCTTCCAGTCCTGGGCAGCCTGAATGCTCACGGAGCTCACCTTGACGGCGCCATAGCTGTTGTTGATAATCTCCGCGTCAGTGGCGGTGGTCACCTTACCGTCGGTCCCTACAGCGATGGGGAGAACGGTGGGGACGGTAACGGACATGGCGGTGGCGGCGGGGGCGCCATCCAGGGAGCCGTCCGCAGTGGAACTGAGGGTCACCTGGGAGGTGGCGGAGCCGCCGGAGGTAGTGGCCTCATTGGAGGCGGAGGCGACGGTCATCATGGCAAAGGCCAGGCACAGGGCCATGGCAAGGGCAAACAGTCGGTTCATTTTCTTCATACAGTACATTCTCCTTTTCATTATCAAGATTATTATAGTGTGTTACGCCTGGACCGTCAGGGTGACAACGGCGCCGGCAGTTCCCAGCACCGCGCCCGTATCCGGGTCCAGGGAATGGAACATGGCGGTGCATTCGTATACGCCCGCCTCCAGATCCACGTCCAGAGCTGCCTCAGCGATCTTGCTGCCCACAGGGATAGCGTCTGAGGTATAGATCAGTTCCTCCGTATCGTTGCGGTAGAGCTCCACACGCTGGGGATAGGTGTTGACCAGCTCGTTGACGATCATGAGGTTTCCCTTGGCCTGCCCGTCGGCAAACACAGGGGCAGTATTCATGGAGATGTTGATCATCCCCTCCGCCACCTTGTTGTTGAGAGCCTCGGTAATCTCCTCCTCGCTGATGGATTCCCAGCCGCCGGTCACCGCATCCAGGTCATAGATGATCCCACCGGGCACGTCTTCTGTCGGCTCCTCCGCCGGGAAAAGAAAAAAGCCTGCGATGACGCAGGCAGTCAGAAAGATCGCGCCCAGGGCAATGTACAGGAGAAGGCGCCTGCGCTTCCCCTGGTTGTCTTTTGCGTAGTTGGTATAGGTATCCATGGTGTGCTGTCCTTTCTTTTATGAATGAAAAAGTTCTGCTGTGCTGGGGATGAGGTCACGGGAGGCGCCCGGGCCCAGTCCGTTTTCCTCATGGACAGATCCTCCTCCGCATCACTGCAAGGTCAGGCATCGTCCCCATAGAGTACGGTTTCCTCCATGAGGTAGTCGTTGAGCTGATCCATACACAGCCCCGCATTCTTCAGCCAGATCAACGAGCGTTGGGGTACATCCGACAGATCGTGCCGGTACTCGGAAGGCATCACATGGACCGCTCCGCATGTGGGATCCCCTACGCAGCACAGCTTCTGCTGAGGGGAGATGCCCGCTTCCTCCAGAGCCGAGGGCTCCACCCGTACCAGAGGTCCGCCGTTATAGGCCGCCATGGGACACGCATCCTGGCATTCCTCGCATGGGCCGCAGGCGTCCTCCAGTATTTCCAGCAGGGTGCGGCTCACTTCCCACAAGCCCTCCGCCGCCCGCAGCAGCTCCAGTGCCGTCATACGGCCTGGCAGCACCACAGCGGACAGCGGCTGGATATAGACCTCCAGCTTTTCATACCCCAGCAGCTCCCCCTGGGCCAGTGCCGCCTTGGGGATCACCGCGGGGTCTGTTTCCCGTCGCTCCAACAAGTCAATTTTCATAGTTTTCTGTTCCTCCTTTTCCTTGATGCGCTGTTTTCTACTTACAGCATCCGCATTTCTTCACCGTGGTTGACGATGTTTTCCTGCCGCTCTGTGCCGGCAAGCTGCTCCAGACGCACCCTGGCCCACTCCGGCAGAAACTCCTCCTTTAACACACCAACAAAATCCACGCGATTCCAGCGCGTGGTCTCTCCGTCCCCCAGGCAGGTACAGCGGACAGACCGCCCGATGGCATGGGGCTGACAGCCGAATCCGTCGTGGGCGTACCAGAGCTGGTTCTCCTGGGACCAACACGATTCCTTTAGGGTATCCGGACTCAGCACCAGCACCTTTCCATCATAGTCCAGCTCTGAACGGGAGTTAGGCCGGCAGTGCTGGGGACCAAAGAGGTTAAGCGCCTCATAGGCCTGCCGTACCTGGTCTACAAAACCGTTCAATACCGCCGGATGGGATCCCACCACGAATTCCAAGTTGTGGCCCGGATCATCCGGGATCGGGATGCGGCGGCTCCAGTCCTTATTCTCCCTGCTGAATCGTCCGTCCCAGCTTTTCTCCCGTATGGTATTGGCCAACACCCAATTTACCCGTTTGAATCCAAACGTCCGCAGTACTTCCCGGGCACTGTCTTCTGGCAGATGCATCCCGTCGAACTGCTGCCGGATACATGACTCGATGGCTTTTTTGCAGGCAATGTTTGCCTGATGGCTGGCCCGCCAGAGTGCAGCCTCATTGCTGGCACGGGCATTGGCAAAAGAACCCCGGTAGAGATAGGTAGTGCTCATGTTATTTCTCCTTCTTCATCTGTAAACGCCTGCTTTTCATGGCCCCGCCCACAGCCGCAACGGTTTTTCCGGCTGGTGTGCCAGTTCCAGCGTCCCTTCCTCCTGATGGCTGTCCCAGCGGTTGAACATAGACATCTGCCGGATGTTGTAGTCCACCACCGGCCGGGGATCAAAGTTTGTGATAATGGCCTCCGTATAGACCGCACCCTTTGTTCTGGCCAGAGAATTCTTGCGGTCAAAGCGGAGGATGTAAAAGTCCCGGTACAGATCCGTGATAACGGGATCGAAGTTGTAGGAGACCACCGCGTAGCCTCCGCATCGGCGCAGCGCCTCATGCAGCCGCAGATGGTCCTCCCAGGCGAAGTCCACCCGGTACTTGTCCTCCGCCTGATAATAGGGCGGATCGCAGTAGTGGAGGGTATGGGGGCCGTCATTGAGTTTGATGGAATGGCAGCAGTCCCGATTGGTGATGGGCACGCCCTCCAGCCGTTGGGAGGCGGCCTCCATCAGCTCCAGCGCGCCGCTGAGATTCACCTTGTGGACGCCAAAGCTGTTGCCGGTGCCGCTGTAGCTGTAGCGGATCACCTTGAAATAGGCGGCGGCTCTGCGGACGTTCCAGAACCGAGTCCTCCCCATGAGGATCTCCCGCACCTCCTGGTACTGCTCCGGCGAAAGGATGCTGCGGGCTGCCCGTAGTTCATCCTGAGTGAAGTCCGGGATGGGCTGGCGCCGTTTCAGCATATCCCGCAGCATGGCATACTCCGCTTCCGACTGGATGGGAAAGATCTTCAACTCCTCCGTCAGTGCCAGCAGGCGGTCCCGCACACAGAGGAAAAGATTGGTCAGCTCCGCATCGAAATCGTTGTACACGTCCAGCCGTCCCGCTTTGGGGGGCAGGCCCAGCAGCATAGCTCCGCTGCCGCCGAAGTGGTCCGCAAAACGGTTCACGTCCGGAGGAAACACCTGGTAGATGATCTTCTTCAGTTTTCCCTTTCCTCCCACCCATGGCATAAAGGGGCGGGCGGTGCGTGACCCCTCAGTCAGAGGATACGGCTCCTTTTTCTCCAAACCGATCCAATGCGGACTCCAGGCCATTGATCGCTGCCTGCAGGCCAAGAGCGATGTCCGTCAGCTGGCCGATGGTGGCGTACACCTCGCCGGCTGTGATTGCGTAGAAGTATCCGTCCCGGCTGCTGCCGATGGGAACGGTATCCCGGCGCAGGCGGTTGATCCGGCGCCGCAGCTCATTGCCGCTGATGTTCAGTTCCGCCTCCAGCTCGGCGCTCCGACGGCTGTTTTTCCGGCCGGGGCAGGTCGTGCGCAGGTAGTCCTCCAGTTCCTTGTTGGTCATTTCATGCTCCTTTCCGAGGCTGCTTTTCCAAAAAAGGGCGCAAAAATTAGGGGCCGTTGTCCCTTTTGAGAAAAACGGCCCCTAATTATGATTTTGCTTACATCGTCATCTCCGGCCCCCGCGCAGGTTGACTGTACACACAGAGGATCTCCCGCCCGTTCCGGGCGGCATAGCCGTGGTCTGTACTGGACAGGCCGTATTTTGCCATATGGTGCTGGGCATAGGCCACAGAGTCAAAGCATTCATTGAGCAGCGGATCCTGATTAAGTACGCCCTCCTTTTGAGCAAGTTCCATACCGTACTGGACCAAGTCCATGTCGCGGGGGATAAATTCGTAGCAGTGGAGATTCTGGGCCAGATCCAAAGCCAGATCCAGTCGGTGGCAATCCTCCAGTTCCATCACTGCCTGCCACTTCTCCACCCAGTGGGGTTCGCCCTGGCCTCTTTCCGCCCACACATAGCCGAAGTCAATGGCGTGGCGCACCAAGTCGCCGGCAGAATCGTATTGAGAGAGGATATCGGTGAGCTGAGGCAAACAGCAGTCCACATCTACCGCCATGCACTGCTCCAGGGCCTCCGCATGCAGCGCGTCCAGCCCAAGGCGCAGTTCATCCGGGTAGGCGGCATCCATGTATTCCCCCGTATCGGGAAACCCGATCCAAACTCCTTCCATGTTGCTTCGGCTAATCAGCTTGATGCGGATCGCGTAATCGCCTGTGGCGGGGTATTTTGTGTTTAGTTCAAGTCCCGGTAGTATTACAGCCCAATCTCCCAGGGCCTTGGAAACACCGCTGCTCCATACTGGTGGATCATAGCACTAAACATCTATTCTCACGCTCTGAAATCCCGTGATCAGGACGCAGCGGAGAAATTGGATGCCGTGCTGAACTTCTGACTCACAGAAAAGCCATAGAAAAACGCTCTACCTATCTTCTGGCGACAGGTAGAGCGTTTTCTATTGGCGGCGCAGGCTCCTTTCCCCCTCC
>JAGHHM010000201.1 GCA_017887695.1 Oscillospiraceae bacterium
CTACCGCCTCTTTGATATGGGTACTACCACCAATAACTGCCTGGGCGACCTGGCCGGTACGGTGCTGGTGTCCCGTCTGGAGGAGCGGCGCAATAAGCGCCTGGCTGCCAAGGAGGCCCAGTAAAACGCAAACCCCTCTCTTTTCCCGGCTTGCCCCATGGGGGGCGGCCGCGGAAAGAGGGATAGAGCGGTACAAGTGCCGCAGCTGGATAGAGAAGAGTGAATCATAAAACAAGGGAAGCTGCACTGGCGCAGCTTCCCTTGTTCCTTATTAAATATGATTTTTCGGGGCAGGGTGGGGGGTCAATGGCCAGGCTCCGGGGGCATCTGCCCCCGCTCCAGAGCTGCTAAGGCCTGAGGGGTGTCCACATCCCAGAGTTCCTCCTCCGCCGTCTCCAGCAGTAGCAGGGCTTCCGGGTGGCGGCGGATCACGCCGCTGCCACCCCGGTCTCCGGTGAGGGCCATCAGCTCCGGAAAGAACCGGGCGGGGAAGAGGCAGGGGTTCCCACGGACGCCGCCGTGGCTGAGGGCGACGATGCGGTCCGGGTTGCAGCGGAACAAGGCGGCAGCCTTGGCCGCCGTCTCCCGGCGGAGGAGGGGCTGATCCGCCACCTGGAAGAGGATCCCATCGCAGCCGGAGAGGGCGGCAAGTCCCAGCTGGATGGTATGGCTCACCCCCCATTCCGGATGGGTGTTTTCTATCGGCAGGAAACCAAATTCTGCTGCCAGAACCGCTGCTTCCGGGTACTGAGTTACCACCACTACCTGAGTGAAGGCATCAGCGGGGACTGCCTCCAGGGCGCGGCGGATTAGGGGCTTTCCGCCAAATTCACGGGCCAGCTTGTTTTCTCCAAAGCGGCTGGCGTTTCCCGCTGCCATTACCACACAGCCCAAACGCAACTGTGTTTTTTCCATCCCTTCATCCCTCCATTACGTTGTTTTCTGCCAGTATACACGTTCTGTCCCCGGCCCGTCAACCGGGGCGGTATCCTGGAATTAGGATAACGAAAATGCTGTACAGCTAAAAAATTGTGTGCTATAATAACAATAATTTAGTGAAATAGACAATGGGCGGGGCCGTCTCCGGATGCCCCAAGACAACGAACAAGGAGGCTGATGCACGATGAGCAAGAGCGTAGGCCAGAGCGTAAAGCGGGTGGACGCCTTTGAAAAGGCCACGGGCCGGGCGAAGTATACTGACGACCTGTGCGACCGCAGCGCCCTGGTGGTGCGCCTGGTCCACTCCACCGTGGCCCACGGTATGGTCACCGCCATTGATACCCGGGAGGCGGAGCAGGTCCCCGGGGTGGTGAAGATCCTCACCTGCTTTGACGTACCCAATATTCCCTTCCCCACGGCGGGGCATCCCTGGAGCACCGACCCTCACCACCAGGACGTGGCGGACCGGCTGCTGATGAACCGTCATGTGCGCTACTACGGCGACGAGGTTGCCGCAGTGGTGGCGGAGAATGAGGTGGCCGCCGCCCAGGCGGCACGGCTGGTGAAGGTCAGCTATGAGGAGTACCCCTTTGTGCTGGATGTGCAGAAGGCCATGGAACCCGGCGCCCCCCAGATCCATGAGGAGTACCCGGGCAACATTTTGGCCCATACCCAGATCCGCAACGGGAATTACGAGGAGGCCATCAAGGAGCCGGGCCTCATTAAGGTGGAGGGCTGGTACGACACTCCCACCGTCCAGCACTGCCATATCGAGAACCACATCTGCACCGCCTATATGGAGGCGGGGCGCATTACCGTCACCAGCTCCACCCAGATCCCCCATATCGTCCGCCGGGTCTGCGGCCAGGCGTTGGGAATCCCCTGGGGGAAGGTGCGGATCATCAAGCCCTACATCGGCGGCGGCTTTGGCAACAAGCAGGATGCCCTCTATGAGCCTCTGTGCGCCTGGATTACCACCCAGGTGGGCGGCCGGCTGGTGAAGATCGACTGCTCCCGGGAGGAGACCTTTGTCAGCAACCGTGTCCGCCATGCCATCCGTACCCACATCATCTCCTGGGTCCGGCCCGACGGCACCTTTGCCGCCCGGAAGATCGAGTGCTTCTCCAATCAGGGAGCCTATGCCTCCCACGGCCACGGTGTGGTGGCCAAGGGTATGGGAGCTTTCCCCCAGATCTATCCCTGCCCCAACGTGGAAGGAGACGCCTGGAGCGTGTTTACCAACAAGCCTGCCGCTGGAGCTATGCGGGGCTATGGTATTCCTCAGGCCATGTGGGCGGGGGAGAGCCACATCGACGACGTAGCCCGGGCCCTGGGCCGTGAGCCCATGGAGTACCGCTACCAGATCGTCATGCCCAAGGGCTACCGGGATGAGTTCAGCAAGAACGAGAACTACTACGACACCTTCCGCCAGGTGATGGACAAGGGCCGGGCGGCCCTGGACTACGACCGGAAGCGGCAGGCGTACGCGGGCCAGACCGGCCCGGTGCGCCGGGGCGTGGGTATGGCCCTCTTCTGGTACAACACCGCCGTGTGGCCCATCTCTCTGGAGTCCTCCTCCTGCCGGATGGTCCTCAACCAGGACGGCTCCATCCAGGTCCAGACCGGCGAGACGGAGATCGGCCAGGGCTGTGATACCGCCTACGCCCAGATGGCTGCCGATGCGGTGGGTATCCCCTTTGAGGATGTCCATGTGGTGTCCACTCAGGATACGGATATCACCCCCTTCGGCACCGGCGCCTATGCCTCCCGCCAGACCTACATCGGCGGTTTCTCCATCCGCCAGACCGGCCAGATGCTCAAGGAGCGGATCCTCACCTATGCCCAGGAGCTGACCCGGCAGATGCGCTCCGATCTGGATGTGATCGACGGGAAGATTGTCCGCATCACCGACGGCCGGGAACTGATGACCCTGGGAGAGCTGGCCACCGAGGCCCTGTACAGCCTGGAGCACAGCCAGCACATCACTGCTGAGAGTACCTACCAGATCAAGAACAACGCCTACTCCTTCGGCTGCACCTTCGCCGAGGTGGAGGTGGATATCCCCATGTGCAAGGTGAAGCTGCTGAACATCGTCAACGTCCATGACTGCGGCAAGCTCATCAATCCCGCCCTGGCGGAGGCTCAGGTCCACGGCGGCATGTCCATGGGCATCGGCTACGGCCTGAGCGAGCAGCTGCTCTTTGACGAGAAGACCGGGCGGCCTCTGAACAACAATCTCCTGGACTACAAGCTCTCCACCTTTATGGACCACCCCAATCTCCAGGCTCTCTTTGTGGAGAACCCGGAGCCCACCAACCCTTACGGTACCAAGGCCCTGGGCGAGCCCCCGGCCTGCAGCCCCGCGCCGGCCATCCGCAACGCCATCCTCAACGCTACCGGCGTAGCCATGAACGACGCGCCCATGACGCCCCATGCCCTCTTTGCCCGGTTCAAAGAGGAAGGGCTGCTGTGAGAAAGGAGAGATGCCACCATGTATGATATGAAAGCGCTGTACGAGGCGGAGAGCGTCCAGGATGCCGTCCGCCTGCGGCTGGAGCACCCCGAGGCCCAGATCATTGCCGGCGGCACCGACGTGCTGGTGCAGATGCGGGAGGGCAAGCGGGCCGGGAAGGAGCTCATCTCCATCTACGGTATTGACGCCCTGCGGGGGATCACCCTGGATGAGGCGGAGAACATCCGCATTGGCTCCCTCACCAGCTTCAGCCACATTACAAAAGACACTATCATTCAGAAATATATCAATGTCCTGGGAGAGGCAGTGGATCAGGTGGGCGGTCCCCAGATCCGCAACGCCGGCACCATCGGCGGCAACACCTGCAACGGCGTTACCAGTGCCGACAGTGCTTCCACCCTCTTTGCCTGGGATGCCATTATTGAACTTACCGGCAAGGACGGTATCCGCCGCCTGCCCATCCAGGAATTTTACCTGGGGGCCGGGAAGGTGGACATCCATCCCGATGAGATTCAGACTGCTATCCTGATTCCCAAGGCCAGCTATGCAAATTGCTTTGGCCACTACATCAAGTACGCCATGCGCAACGCCATGGATATTGTCACCACCGGCTGCAGCGTCAACGTGGTCCTCAGCGAAGACAAGCAGACCATTGCCCGGGCCCGGATTGCCTACGGCGTGGCAGGCCCCATCCCCACCAGGGTGCCCACCGCTGAGGCTGTGGCCGCCGGGAAGCCCCTGACGAAGGAGACGGCGGATGCCTTTGCCGCCGCGGTGCTGTCGGATATCCATCCCCGTAACAGCTGGCGGGCCAGCAAGGACTTCCGGGAGCATATCGCCGTGGAGATGGCCCGCCGGTGTCTGATGGAATCTGTGAAACTGGCAGGAGGTGTGATGGCATGAGCAAGCAGTACAAAGTGATCCACTGCACCATCAACGGCAAGGAAGTGGAGCAGCCGGTGGATGTCCGGGCCAGTCTTACCGATATGCTGCGCAATGACTTTCGCCTAACCAGCGTAAAGAAGGGCTGCGAGGTGGGGGAGTGCGGCGCCTGCAACGTTATTATCGACGGGGAGTGCTATAACTCCTGCCTGTACCTGGCGGTCTGGGCTGACGGGAAGAACATCCGCACCCTGGAGGGCCTTATGGGGCCCGATGGGGAGCTCAGTGACATTCAGCAGGCCTTTATTGACGAGGCGGCGATTCAGTGCGGCTTCTGCACCCCGGGCTTCATCATGACTGCCGTGGAGATCCTGGAGAGCGGGAAGGAGTACACCGACGATGAACTCAGAAAGCTCCTCTCCGGCCACCTTTGCCGCTGCACCGGCTATGAGAACATCCTCCGGGCGGTGAAAAAGACCATGCTTCGTCGCCTGGGTAAGGCGTGACAGGGGTAAGCCTGGACAGATATAACGGAATATAAGAAAGAGGAGCCCTCGGCTGCGCTGCCGCGGGCTCCTTGTTTCTCTATGGTTCCTCCTGTCAGCGGGAGGTTTATTCGCTCATGTACTCCCGGTAATCGCTCTCGCTGGCGAAGAGGACCCAGTGGCCGTCCACATATCCCATATACCCGCTGTTGTTGTAGTAACCTTTCATTGTAATGTCCTCCTTCCGGTTGTTCTGTATACAGGATACCTTATTTACTATCCTAAAAAACGGACAGTAAATCAAAAAGAGGACGGCAGCCAGGGAGTTGCCCGGCAGGCACGGCTGTGGTATACTGAAAAAAACAGGAAAGTGGAGGAGCAGGCAATGGCAGAGACAAAACTGCATCCGGTAATTACCGTGCGGCTGTATACCGATGAAAAATGTTTTGGGCCTGGAGTAGCCATGCTGCTGGAGCGGGTAGATCGGCTCCATTCTCTGCGCTCGGCGGCCATGGACATGGATATGGCCTACTCCAAGGCCTGGACCATTCTGCGTAACGCAGAAAAGTGTCTGGGGTTCAAGCTCATTTCCTCCACTACCGGGGGCCGCCATGGCGGCGGTGCGGTACTGACACCGGAGGGGGAGCGGATGCTTTCTGCTTACCAGGCCTTTGCCCGGGAGATACGCATGGAGGGTGAGGCTTTATTTCAGAAGTATTTCAGCGAGCTGCCTTTTGATGGGGAGCAGCAGTAATTGTTTATTGTAGCGTCCGACCCAGGTTGAAAAACAGAGCAGGGCTGTCCTTCCGGACAGCCCTGCTCTGTTTGGGAAAAGCCCATTACAAGCGGACAATATGTTCATTTCAGACATAAGGAAACCCCGCGATGGCCGTGTGGACCCTGTTATAACCTGCACATATTAGGCAGGTGGGTCGCCTGCAGCGTCCTTTACTGCTTCCAACTTCCAACCGCAGGTGGCAGCCGGGAGGCCTGCAAACCAGACGCTGAACCAGCATCCCGTATA
>JAGHHM010000027.1 GCA_017887695.1 Oscillospiraceae bacterium
CCACTTTTTCCCGGATGCGGCGGATATGGACCATCACCGTGTTCTCGCAGGCATAGGCGGTCTCTTCACCCCATACCCGCCGGTAAATCTCCTCCGCCGGAAATACCCTGCCCGGATGGCGCATCAGCAGCTCCACAATCTTTGTCTCCGTGGCAGTGAGGTGCACAGCCTCCCCGTCGGCGGTCAGCTGGCAGCTTTCCGGGTCGTAGGTCAGACGGCCGTTGACCATCTGGCCTTTCCGGGCCTGGGCGTGGATATCCCCCAGCTGTGTGTACCGCCGCAGCTGACTTTTCACCCTGGCTGCCAGCTCCTGGGGATTAAAGGGCTTGGTAACATAGTCGTCTGCCCCCATGGAAAGCCCCAGGATCTTGTCGGAGTCCTCGCTTTTAGCGGAAAGGACGATCACCGGCAGATTCCGTTTCTCCCGAATCCGAAGCAGCGCGGACAAACCGTCCAGTCTGGGCATCATAACGTCCAGAAGGATCAGATCCACCGGCTTTGTCAGCGCCAGGTCCACAGCCTCCAGGCCGTCAGCAGCTTTCAGGCAGCGATAGCCCTCCCGCTCCAGTGTAATGGCGATGGCTCCGGCGATCTCAGCATCGTCGTCTACCACCAAAATGCACTCGTTCATGTTGTAACCCTCCTTGAGCCAAGATCAGTATCCCACGTAAATCTTACAGCAGTGCGGGGAAAAGTCTTACGGTTTTCTTACAAAAGCCAAGGGCTGTGATCGCTTTCCCTGCTGTTGGCAGGATTCCCATCAGCAGTCTCTCTTTTGTCGGCACCTGGTTTCATGCGGATATTGCTCTGAGTGTATCAAAAGAGCCGCCGTGATACAAGTAGAGCAGCAAGGATTGAATTCCCGTAATTCCCACCTTTGCTTCCACAAAGGAACTTTTCCAATTTGGTACCACACCTTTTGGGGCGTTCCCTCTGGGGGTATATCGCTTTTTAGAATAGATGAGAATAGAAAGACCACCGAAAGCAGTGCTTTCGGTGGTCTTTGGTACGCCCGGCTGGATTCGAACCAGTGGCCTACAGAGTCGGAGTCTGTCACTCTATCCAACTGAGCTACGGGCGCATATGCTGTTTTTGAACGCCAATATAGTGTAGCAAACTTTTCCCACTTTGTAAAGAACTTTTTTCAGAAAAGATTGTTAAATTATTTCACAACTAGATTGACAACATATTGACAATGTAGTAAGATGAGAAATATGTACATATCAGCGATGGAGGCTGCATGATTTATGAAAAAACAAAACGTATCTGACGCCGTTATTCGGCGTTTGCCCCGATATTACCGCTATCTGGATGATCTCCATGCAAAGGGTGTTGTCCGGATCTCTTCCAGCTCTCTGGGCGGTAAAATGGGCATCACCGCTTCCCAGATCCGCCAGGATCTCAGCTGCTTCGGCGAATTCGGGCAGCAGGGTTATGGATATAATGTAGAGGAGCTGCGTTCTGAGATTGGCCACATTCTCGGAGTGGACAACCATCACCGCATCATTGTGGTGGGCGTAGGCAATCTTGGCCACGCTCTGATGCAGAACTTCCGTTTCAGCGACATCGGCTTTACCCTGGAGGCCGCCTTTGACGTCTCCCCCCAGCTGATCGGCACGGAGGTGGCCGGTGTGCCGGTACTGGATCTGGCTGAGCTGGACCGCTATGTGGAGCAGAACCGGCCTGATGTAGCCGTCCTGACCGTCCCTCAGTCTGTGGCCCAGTCCACCGCTGACCGGCTGGTATCCTTGGGCGTCCGGGGATTCTGGAACTTCACCAATGTGGAACTCTCCAGTGAAATGGAAAATGTCCGCTTTGAAGACGTCCACTTTGCCGACAGCCTGCTTACTCTCAGTTATCGGATTACGGACCGCTGACCCCATCAAAGGAGCCCATATGAAAAAAATACTGACTGCTGCCGCCCTTTTTCTGGCGCTATCCCTATGCCTGACTGTAGCTGTGGCCGGCGGCGGAAGTGCGGGAGATCCTCTTGTCTCACTCTCCTATCTGGAGAGCATTTTCTCTCCCTCCGCTGAATCACAGGTACAGCAAAAGCTGAACCAGGCTGCCGCTTCCACCCGTGAGGAAGCGGATCGCCTGCTCACCGGGATGAAAGCGGATGTCCTGGCCGCCTCTGGTCTGAATACCGCCCTGTCTCCTCAGGAAGCCACCATGAACAGCGGCGATGTCCTCTCCGGTACCACCGGCCTGACTGTGCTGCCCCTGGCGGGAGAAATCCGCCTCACTCTGGCAAAGGGCGATGTTGTAGACGCCACCACCGGCACAGAAGTGCCCACCGACACAATTCTTACCCTGAACCACCGCTATATTGTAGCAGAATCCGCTCTGGCTCGGTTTACCGCTGTATCCCCTACTGCTATTGTCTCCTACGAGGGCTCCTACGCCCTTTCCCTTTCTGAAACCACGCCCAACTATTTTGCCATCGCCAGAGCCCTCCGGGATCTGGATCTGTTCCGCGGGACCGGTTCCGGTATTGGCGAAGGGTTTGATCTCCATCTGACGCCTACCCGCACAGAAGGATTGGTTATGTTCATCCGCATTCTGGGCGAGGAGCAAGCCGCTCTTAGCTGCCAATACACTCATCCCTACACGGATGTGCCCGCATGGGCGGACCGGTATGTAGCCTGGGCCCATCATCAGGGCTATACCAACGGGATAAGCGCTACTCTCTTCGGCTCCTCCCAGGCCATTACCGCCACACAGTATGAGGAATTTCTTCTCCGTGCCCTGGGATATAGCACAGCCGGCGTTGAGGACTATACTACCGCCCTCTCCCGTGCCCGGGATCTGGGGATTCTCACAGAGGGAGAATTCCAGATGCTGTCTCAGGATACCTTCCTGCGTGCCTATGTAGCCTACATCTCTTACTATGCGCTGGATGTCCCCCTCAGGGGTACAGAACAGACACTGGCCCAGCGTCTCCAAGCCGCAGGCCTGTTCAGCGAATATCAGCTGGCCACAGCCCGGATCTTAGTGGATTCTTCCCGTCTGAGCTGACACCATAAAGCCCCTCCTGCATATGATGAACTGAGGCCTTTCCCAGCCTCGCATCTCACAGGAGGTATATGAATATGTGGAATAACAACGGCTTCGGTGGTTACTGGATCATCATCCTGCTCATCCTGTTCTGCGGCTGTGGTAACAGCTGCGGCAACAGCTGTGGCTGCGGCAATAGCTGCGGTAATTGCTGCTGCTGCAACAGCGGAAACAACTGCTGCTGCAATAACAATTGCGGCTGCAGCTGTGGCAACAGCAGCTGCGGCTGCAATGATAACTGCGGCTGCTGATCCTCCGGCACATAAAGCCCCTGCGCTTTCAGCGCAGGGGCTTTCTTCTTCCTCTGTCACCGCATCAGACAGGCGTCCCGCCTGGTGTGTTAAGAATTTATCGATGTATGTTAATATTTTGTCAAGAGCCGTCATCAGGTCTTGAGAATGAAAAGGATCAGGTATAGGATAAAATCAGCTACATATGGGAGGTTATCCAAAAAATGCCTGAAGTATCTAATTTGTTTGTCTGCCTTATGGGTATGGGCGTTACCTTTTTCGGCCTGACCTGCCTGATTCTACTGACCATGCTGATGGGTAAGCTGGTCAGAGGCAAGCAGGAACCCACGCCTGCTGTCCAGGCGGCTCCCGCTCCTGTTCCGGCAGCCAGCAGCGAGCCTAACCGTCAGGAGATGATTGCCGCTGTTTCCGCGGTGCTGGCGGAAGAACTGGGCACCGATGTGTCCGCTATCCGCATTCTTTCTTTCCGGAAGGTATCCTGACCCTCTATTATCTTACAAAACGGCGCGGCTTGTCCTGGTTTGAGGCATGGCCGCGCCGCTTTTATTAGCTGTTAAGAACTTAACAACATCTTAGCAGCTTTTTGTGATATAATAATATTGTTTTAACTGTAATTCTTAGGCCGGCAGCCAGGAGGAGGGATCAGACCGTGCAGGCGTTACATAAAGCTTCCCCAAAATCCCGACGGATTCTGCGGGACTGGCTCATTACCGCAGGTCTCCTTTCCCTGGGAACCCTGCTGAGCTGGCTGCTGATGCTGGTGGACCCGTCGGGCGGTTTTGTTTCCATGATCTTCGTCCTGATGGTCACGCTGACGGCCAGGCTTACCGATGGCTTTGTCTACGGCGTTGTCGCCTCTTTTGTCAGCGTTATCTGTGTCAATTACATCTTCACATACCCCTATTGGGAATTCAATTTTACCATTGCCGGCTATCCCCTGACATTTCTGACCATGCTGTCTGTTTCCGTCATCGTCAGCACCCTTACCACGCAAATCAAGCGGCAGGAGCAGCTGCGTGCCGAGGGGGAGCGGGAGGCTATGCGTGCCAACCTCTTGCGGGCGGTTTCCCATGACCTGCGTACCCCTCTCACCTCCATCATGGGTTCTGTCTCCGCTGTGCTGGAAAATGACGCCGTCCTCACCCCACAGCAGCGGACGTCCCTGCTGCGAAATATCCGCAGTGAAGCCCAGTGGCTGATCCGTATGGTGGAAAATCTGCTGTCCATTACCCGCATAGGAGACGCCGCCACCCGTATCAGCAAAGAACTGGAAGTAGCCGAAGAGGTCCTTGCCAGCGTAGCTGCCAAATTCCAGCAGCGTTTTCCGGAGATCCATCTGGTCCTTGCTGCCCCGGACGATCCTCTGTTCGTCCCCATGGACGCCATTTTGATTGAGCAGGTACTGATGAACCTGATGGAAAATGCCGCCTACCACGGCCACAGCACCCGCATCCACCTGAATGCGGAACGGCAGGGCGAATGGGCTGTATTTACCGTCCGGGACAATGGTTCCGGTATTTCCCCGGAACTGCTTCCCAATATTTTTACCCCTGGAATCCACAGCCAGTCCCACACCTCCGACAAGCGGAGAAATATGGGGATCGGCCTTTCCGTATGCCGCTCCATTGTGAAAGCCCACGGCGGGACCATATCCGCCGCCAACGCTCCCGACGGCGGCGCGGTGTTCTGCTTTACCCTTCCCCTGAAAAACATAGATATGGAGGACATTCCTGATGAAAATCAAGGATAAAATTCTGATAATCGAGGATGAAGCCAGCATCAGCAGCTTTATTGCCACAGTACTGGCCGCTAATAATTACGATACCATGATTGCCCACACCGGTAGCGAGGCCATCACCATGATTACCTCCCACTGCCCGGACCTGATCCTGCTGGATCTGGGGCTGCCGGATATGGACGGCGGGAGCATCCTGAAGTTTGTCCGGGAATGGTCTACCTGTCCCATTATCGTGGTATCCGCCCGGAACTATGAGCGGGACAAGGTGGAGGCACTGGACGCCGGGGCCGACGACTATATCGTCAAGCCTTTCGGCACTTCAGAACTGCTGGCCAGAATCCGCACGGCTATCCGCCACACCCGCACCCATCTGCCCAACGGAGATATCGCCCAGTCCGGTCAGTTCCGGGCCATGGGCCTAACCATTGACTATGACAAGCATCAGGTCATGGTGGATGGTGAAAATGTCCACCTGACCCAGAATGAATACAAGCTGGTATCCCTGCTGGGAAAATACGCCGGGCGGGTGCTGACCTATGACTTTATCATCCGCCAGCTCTGGGGCCCCAAGGCCAAAAGCGACAATCAGATCCTCCGGGTTAACATGGCCAATATCCGCCGGAAGATTGAGAAAAACCCGGCAGAACCCAAATATATTTTTACGGAGATCGGTGTAGGCTACCGCATGGTAGATCCCGACTGACACCCGCGAAGCAGACAGCCGCGGGGGACAGGATACATCCTGTCCCCCGCGGCTGTTATTGCATATAGAAGTTATCGGTATGCCGGGCTACGCCAGATCCACCGGGACCAAGCGATCAATAACAAGGGAATCCGGTTCTGCCAGGCAATCCACCGCCAGCACCTGCACCCCGCCTGCTGCTGCCTGGCGGAGAGCCTGGCCAAAGGCCGGGTCCGTCCGGTCATTGGGCCGGAACACCGTTGGACCCTTCATCTGGATCACAAAGCACACCGCTGCCCGGTACCCTTGCTCTACCGTCCGCAGCAAGCCCCGCAGATGCTTGGCTCCCCGTTGGGTGGGGGCATCGGGAAATCTTACCTCCCCAGCTTCCTCCAGAGTGACACCCTTCACCTCCACAAAAATAGGTCCCTGCCCATCCTCCAGGCGAAAGTCAAAGCGGGAATCCCCCCAGGTAAACTCCGGCCGGATGGCCGTCACCCCCGGCAGAAAGCCGCCGGCAGCCGCCCACTCCCCAAAAGCCTTGTTGGGTGCCTGCGCATCCATATTGATCAGCAGATCCCCCTTGCGCACCGCAATCAGATCATACTGTGTTTTCCGCATGGGATTTCCCGCCCGCTCCAGGTACACCACAGCCCCCGGCACCAGCAGTTCCCGGCAGCGCCCCGTGTTCTTCACATGGCAGATTTCTGTCCTGCCGTCTACCTCCACATGGGCAATAAACCGGTTGGGACGCTGCACAAAACGCCCCACATATACATCTGTGTATCTCATTGTCCGCCTCCCTGTGGTTTTTTTTATCATAACACGGCTCACCAGGAAAAGAAATACTGGACAATTTCGAAAATTTGCGGGAATCGGGGGAAAGTATATTGAATTTCCACGCTTCCTTTGCTATAATTTAGGTATCTTTGCGCAGGTGATTATTGTTAACATTTTCACTTGCAAGCCGCGGGCGCGGAATTTCCGCCCCCGTGTACAGAGTTATTGAAGGAGGAAAGAATCACAATGCCGAACACATTTGTAGTTGCCATGGGTATTGGGACCGTCTTCTTCGGCCTGATCTGCATTATCATCCTCAGCACTCTTATGAGCGCCATTTGCACCAAGCTGGGGAAGAAAAACGCGGCTGCTCCCGCTGCCGCCCCCGCAGTTCCTGCCGCGCCCGCTGTTGACGTTATCCCTAACCGTCAGGCGATGATTGCTGCAATTTCCGCCGCTGTTGCGGAGGATATGGGCACTGATCCCGCCGGTATTCGCATTCTGTCAGTTAAAAAATTGTAATAAAATAATTAGGAGAGGAAAATTGCTATGAAAAAGTATAAAGTTAATGTGAACGGCACCGTTTATGAAATTACCCTGGAGGTCATGGACGGCGCCCCCGCTGCTGCTCCCGCTGCCGCCCCTGCCGCTGCTCCCGCCGCCCCTGCCGCTGCTCCCGCCGCCCCTGCGGCTCCTGCTGCTGTTCCTGCCGGTGGTGAGAAGGTCAGCGCCCCCATGCCCGGTACCATTCTTTCCGTTAACGTTCAGAACGGCTCCGCTGTAAAGAAGGGCGACATCCTCTTTATCCTGGAAGCCATGAAGATGGAAAATGAGATCATGGCTCCCTGCGACGGCACTGTTGCTTCCGTCAGCGTTACCAAGGGCGCTTCCGTTGAGTCCGGCACCCTGCTGTGCGTGATCGGCTAAGGCCGCAGGCACTGGGAGGAATAACATATGGAAGCTATCATGAATTTTATTCAGGATACCGGCTTCTATCGCATTGCCACCGGGGACTGGAAGGTCCTCATCATGATGGTCATTTCCTTTGTCCTCATGTATCTGGCGATCGTCAAGAAGTTCGAGCCCCTGCTGCTTGTCCCCATTTCCTTTGGTATGCTCATCACCAACCTGCCCGGTGCGGAGATGTATCACGAGATCCTCTTCGCCGGTGGCCACGTTAACTGGGAGATCTTCGGCGGCGCTCCTGTTACCGCTGAGCTTCTCACTGAGCTGGCCGGCATGGGCGTGTCCGATGCCGTCCTCAACACCGTAACGGTGGGACAGAGTATTTCTGTTGGCCTGATCGATGTACTGTACCTGGGCGTGAAGCTGGGCATCTACCCCTGCCTGATCTTCATGGGCGTGGGCGCCATGACCGACTTTGGTCCCCTGATTGCCAACCCCAAGAGCCTGCTGCTGGGTGCCGCTGCTCAGCTGGGTATCTTCATAACCTTTGTGGGCTGCCGTCTGTCCGGCCTGTTCAATGAGCTGGAGGCTTCCTCCATCGGTATCATCGGCGGTGCCGACGGCCCCACTGCCATTTTCGTCACCAGCCGTCTGGCTCCCCACCTGCTTGGGCCCATTGCCGTGGCTGCGTACAGCTACATGGCCCTGGTGCCTGTAATTCAGCCCCCCATTATGCGGCTGCTCACCACCAAGGCTGAGCGCGAGATCGTTATGCGGCCTCTGCGTGAAGTCTCCAAGCGTGAAAAGATCGTCTTCCCCGTGGTGGTCACCATCTTCGTGGCCCTGCTGGTTCCTTCCGCTGGTCCCCTGATCGCCTGCCTCATGCTGGGTAACCTGTTCAAGGAGTCCGGTGTGGTGGAGCGTCTGACCAAGACTGCTTCCAACGAGCTGATGAACATCGTCACCATCTTCCTGGGCATCTCCGTTGGCGCCACTGCCACTGCTACTACCTTCCTGTCCCTGCAGACCATTGCCATTATGTGCATGGGCGTGGTGGCCTTTGGCTTCGGTACCGCCGGCGGCGTGCTGCTGGCCAAGATCATGAACCTCTTCCTGAAGGAGAAGATCAATCCCCTCATCGGCTCCGCCGGCGTGTCCGCCGTGCCCATGGCCGCCCGGGTCTCCCAGGTGGAGGGCCAGAAGGCCAACCCCGGCAACTTCCTGCTGATGCACGCCATGGGCCCCAACGTGGCCGGCGTCATCGGTTCCGCCATCGCCGCAGGTGTGCTGATGGCCCTGTTCGGTTAATCCTAAGGAGGATCCTGCTATGGAAAAAATGGAATTCCTGTCCAAAAAGCCTTTGCTCATTACGGACACCATTCTCCGTGATGCTCACCAGTCTCAGGCGGCTACCCGCATGACCATCGACGACATGCTCCCCGCCTGCGAGATTCTGGACTCCATTGGCTACTACTCTCTGGAGTGCTGGGGCGGCGCCACCTTTGACGTGTGCATGCGCTTCCTCAACGAAGATCCCTGGGAGCGTCTGCGCAAGCTGCGCAAGGCTCTGCCCAACACCAAGCTGCAGATGCTTTTCCGCGGCCAGAACATCCTGGGCTACAAGCACTACGCCGATGACGTGGTGGATGCCTTCTGCCGCAAGAGCATTGAAAACGGCATTGACATTATCCGTATCTTCGACGCCCTTAACGATGTGCGTAACCTGGAGCAGGCCATCAAGTCCACCAAGAAGTACGGCGGCATCGTGGAAGCTACCCTCAGCTACACCATCTCCCCCATCCACAACGAGGATTACTTCGTGAAGATGGCCAAGGAGCTGGAGCAGATGGGCGCTGATACCCTGTGCATCAAGGATATGGCTAACCTCCTGCTGCCTCTGGACGCCTACTCCCTGGTCAAGCGTCTGAAGGAGAGCGTGAAGATGCCCATTCACCTCCACACCCACAACACCACCGGTACCGGCGATATGGTTTACCTCATGGCTGCTTACGCCGGCGTGGATATCGTGGATACTGCTCTGAGCCCCCTGGCCAACGGTACCTCTCAGCCTGCCACCGAGTCCCTGGTGGCCACTCTGAAGGGCAGCGTCCGGGATACCGGTCTGGATCTTACCAAGATGAGCGATGCTGCCGTCCACTTCCGGAAGGTTGCCAAGCGCCTCAAGGATACCGGTTCCCTGGATCCCAAGGTGCTCAACGTGGATACCAACACCCTGCTCTATCAGGTCCCCGGCGGCATGCTCAGTAACCTCATCAGCCAGCTCAAGCAGGCCGGCAAGGAGGACAAGTACTACGACGTGCTGGCCGAGATCCCCCGGGTCCGCGAGGACTACGGATATCCTCCCCTGGTTACCCCCTCTTCCCAGATCGTGGGTACCCAGGCCGTGATGAACGTCATCATGGGCGAGCGCTATAAGACCTTTACCAAGGAATCCCGTGCCGTCCTGAAGGGTGAGTACGGCGCTCTTCCCGGCAAGGTCAACGAGGAGGTTCGCGCCAAGGCCGGTATCAAGCCGGAGGACGTGATCACCTGCCGCCCCGCCGATCTGCTGGAGCCTGAGCTGGAGAAGTACAAGGCCGAGTTCAAGGATCTGGCCAAGAGCGAAGAGGATGTTCTGAGCCTGGCTCTGTTCCCCCAGGTGGCTCCCAAGTTCCTGGCCTGGCGGGATGGTCCTCATGATGCTCCCGCCGCCGCTCCTGCGGCTGCCGCTGCCAAGCCCGCTGCCGACCCCAACGCCGTCCGCGAGCTGTATGTGGAGGACAAGAGCATCTAATCTTCCCTTGCATATGTATAAAAAAGATCCCCACTGCCATAGGGCAGCGGGGGTCTTTTTTACTTTAGGCTCTATCCGGCGACTATTATGTCCGTCGCTCCCACGTCCTCGCCATTCATCAAATTCCAGGGCCTGGAAAATCCTTTGTCAGTGCAGCTTTACCGCTGTACCGTAGGCAATCACCTCTGCGGCCCCCTGCATCACTGCGGCGGAGCCATACCGGACATTCACTACCGCATCGGCTCCCAGGGCCTCCGCCTCATCCACCATCCGCTTGGTAGCGATCTGGCGGGCTTCAATAAGCATCTCAGTGTATCCCACGATTTCACCGCCTACCAGGGTCTTCATACCTGCCATAAAATCCCGGCCAATATTCTTGGACTGGACTACGGTGCCCTTTACCATCCCCAGGGCTTCAATCTCCTTGCCGGGGACATAATCAATGTTCAAAAGCAGCATATCCTTTTCTCCTTTTCCGGTACAGAATGTACCTCTTTTCTATGTTGGGGAGGCTGGATCTATCCGTATTGTACCTCCCAAAGCGCACAGCATCAATATTTTTTTGCGTCCTCTTCCTCGCCGCTCTTCAGCTCCCGGAGACGCTGACGCAGCGCGGCGATTACTCCCAGGATCATTGCCAAAACCACCAGTGCGTAAACGACCAGAAACATGGTGGCCAAATGGATGCCAAAGACCATCGTCTCTCCCAACGCTGCTACCACACTGGCCAATATCAGCCCGAAAATAACCACCATAACCAGGGCAGCTACCGCTGCGGCTACCCCTTTTCGCCTTTTTTCAGTATCGTCTTGCATCTTCCGCCTCTCCTTTCCCAATTTCCCGTATCCGCTGAATCAGGGCCAGCAGGATCCCTAAAATAGCCGCCGCCGGCAGCGCTGTCAGAAAGGCCAGCAAAGGAAGGGGCGGCGCTTCCTCCGGGGCTATTACCGCCGACCAGCATATCATCAGCATCAGGCTGCCCATCAGCAAAACACTGACTGCCGCCGCCAGAGCGGGGCCCACATACCGGATGCGGATATCCTGCCGCTGCCGGTCCAGGAAAGTAGCGCCGGCTTCCTCCAGCATCTCCATCTCCTCCAAGATCGCCCCGGCATCCAAAGCATCCAGCCGCTCTTCCCTGTCCCGCAGGGACCGGCACAGCTCCTCCGCCTTCTCCAGATTCTTCCGTTCCCGCTCCAGAGTTACCAGGTGACGGCGCATGCCATCCCCCACAGTATGGGAACCGGACAGCATCTGGCGGATCTCCGGGATGGGCACGCCCAGCTTCCGCATGAGCTTGATCCGGCGAAGGGTCTCTATCTCTGCCTCTCCATATTCCCGGTAACCATTTTCACTATTGCGCCGGGGTGAGAGAAGCCCTTGCTCTTCATAGAAGCGGATGTTCTTTTTGGTAACCCCCACCAAGGCTTCCATCTCGTTGATTTTCACACCATTTGTCCCTCCTCTATCTACCACTATATACCTTCCCCCTGGTGGAAGGTCAAGAGAAATGTCCATGTTTCCATCATTTTTTTACCTGGCCGCCTGGACAGATTTGACAGGGCCGCCCCCGTGGGGTAGAATAATGATGCTATACAGCTATCCATAAGCAAGGAAGTGGTATCTATTTCTCACTATATGCATTCCTGCGCTGTAACCTATGCAGACGTAGGTATAGACGGTCGTCTGTATCACAAAGGCGCACTGCGGCTCCTTCAGGAGGCCGCAGCTATCAACTCCCAGCAGTGCGGCTATGGGCTTCTCAACGCGGAGGAGACAGGCGTATGCTGGATCCTCACCGGATGGCGGGTCCAGCTGCTGGAACGTCCCCTGTGGAACACCCCGCTTACTGTGGAAACCTGGCCCCGGACCATGGACGGGTTCCTCTCTGATCGTGATTTTCGTATTTTCTCCGGTGATCAGCTGATTGCCAAAGCCGCCTCCCGGTGGTGTCTGGTCAGCACCCACACTGGTCGTGTTACCCGGGTGACTGAGACGATACGCTCCGCCTATGCCCTGGATCCGCTGGCAATGTTTTCTGACAACCTTCACACCAATGGGAAAAGCGACGAAACCGCAGTGGAGAGCTTTTCCTGCACCGTAGGCCGCCGGGACATTGACACCAACCACCATGTCAACAACCTCCACTATCTGGATTATGCTCTGGAAGCACTTCCTCAGGAGCTCTTTGACCATGTCCCGGACACCCTGGAGATCGTCTATCGCAAGCAGATCCTCCTGGGCACTCCCATCCGCTGTCTCTATCAGAAGACTGCCGACGGCCGTCATCAGGTGGAAATCCGCAGCGGCGAAGAGGACTCCCCCGTCCACCACGCTTTCCTTTGGTTCTACTAAATTTAACAGATAGGAGATCGCCATGAACGACCTGCTCACCTTTATTGATCGCAGCCCCAGTCCCTTCCACGCCGTGGACAACCTGTGCCGGGAACTGGCAGAGGCCGGCTATACCCGTCTCTCGGAAAGCAGCTCCTGGCAGCTGGCCCACGGCGGGAAATACTTTGTCACCCGCAACGGCTCCGCCCTTTTGGCCTTCCGGATTCCCCGGGCGGGTTTTACCGGCTTTCTCTTCTCCGCCAGCCACAGCGACGCCCCCACCTTCCGGGTAAAAGAAAACGCGGAGATGGCCGGCCCTGACGGCTACCTCCGTCTGAATACCGAGGGCTACGGCGGCATGCTCTGCGCCCCCTGGCTGGACCGCCCTCTGACGGTAGCCGGCCGGGTGCTGGTCCAGGCCGGCGACGCTATTGAGACTCGGCTGGTCTATGTGGACCGGGATCTGCTGATGATCCCCAATGTGGCCATTCATATGAACCGGGATGCCAACAACGGCTACAAGTATGACCGCAAGAGCGACATGGTACCCCTGCTGGGATTGGGCAAGGATACCGGAGCCTTCCGCGCCCTGATTGCCCAGACCGCCGGCTGCACCGAAGCCGACATTCTGGGCTGGGATCTGGTACTGGCGCCCCGGGAGAAGGGCCTGGTGTGGGGCCTTGACAACGAGTTTGTCTCCTCTCCCCGGCTGGACGACCTCCAGTGCGCCTACGGCTGCTTCCGTGGCTTCCTGGCCGCCAAGGACAGCGACAGCATCCCCGTATTTGCCCTTCTGGACAATGAGGAGGTGGGCAGCCTCACCAAGCAGGGCGCCGACGGCACTTTCCTCAGCGACCTGGTGGACCGCATCTGCGCCGCTCTGGGCAAGGACCGTGCCACCGCCGTGGCCAACAGCTTCCTGGTCTCCGCCGACAATGCCCACGCCGTCCATCCCAACCATCCGGAATACGCCGATCCCACCCACCGGCCGGTGATGAATGGCGGTATTGTCATCAAGCACGGCACCCGTTACGCTACTGACGCCGCCGCCCAGGCGGTATTTACCGCCCTGTGCCGTCAGGCCGATGTGCCGGTACAGCACTTCTTCAACCGCTCTGATATGGCCGGCGGCTCCACCCTAGGCAATATTGCCAATGCCCATGTGTCTATGAACACCGTGGACATCGGCCTTCCCCAGCTGGCTATGCACTCCTGCTTTGAAACGGCAGGTGTCAAGGACACCGATTACCTGGTAAAGGCCATGACCGCCTTCTATGGCGCCTGCCTCCGGGAAGAAAACGGCCGCTTTACCCTGGCGTAAGCCAGCCTGGGCACCACAGCTGAAAACCCGCATCACTGCGGAGCGGATTACCACTGCCTGGGAAGCGGGGGACTATGTCCTGTACACCAACTCCCCCGGATCGCCTTCAGCGAAGGCCGTGCTGTCAGCCTATGCACAGCCTGGAGAAGGTGCTGAGCATGCTGCCTGGCCGCTGACGTGGAAATGCCCTACCAACGCCGCCGGAATGATAAACAGGGCCTGCCCGGATCCATCGGGCAGGCCCCTTTTCTGCATATACGGCTGATGCGGTCAGCTCCACGGGAACAGGTGGGAGATATCCTCCACCTGGCCAAAGGATGTGTACAGGATAAAAATCATTATTCCGTTAAATACCAGCAAAGCGGCGCACCCGATCAGCAGGCTGATCTTTTCCCACGGCTTTCCCGCCAGTTTCTCTGTGC
>JAGHHM010000028.1 GCA_017887695.1 Oscillospiraceae bacterium
AAGGCCTTCTCCGACGAGGGTCTGAAGTCCACCGGTGGTCTGTCCAACAACTCCAACGGTATGCCCAAGCACATCCGTCCCATCATGGACAGCGCCCTGGTGGCTATGTGCATGATGCAGGGTCTGACCTCCGCTATCGTCAACCCCTGCGACCTGCGCCTGATGGAAACCATCAAGAGCTGCGACGTGTTCAAGAACCACACCCTGTACGCCGACTCCTACCTGGAGATCTGATACAGGCCGCGGTAAATCCCAAAACGGCAAAAGCCGGAGGAACCGATCGGTTCCTCCGGCTTTTTATGCTCTGATGGAGAAAATTTCGTTTTCAGAAGCAAAGGCTCAGTCACCGGGCCCGGTGTAGATCACCTTGCCCAGGTTCCAGGAGAGCGCTACCTTCTTTGCCATCTCCTGGCGCTCCTCCTCCGCGTGGTAGGCCAGCTCCGCCGTGCGGCAGCCGCAGTCCAGGCACTGGACATACACCAGCCAACCGCCCTCTTCCTCCAGAATCCCCGTGCCGCCGCAAAGAGGGCAGTCCTGAAGCGCAATATCATGTATATGTTCCATGGTCGATCCTCCGCTTGTGGAATAAATCATCGCCCTCTACTATACCGTCCGGCGGCTGCCTTGTCAATGGCAGGAAATCCGCCGTCCCTGTTCCGGAGCGAAGGTCTCCGGAGAAGCGGAGAACACCGTCCCGGCATTTGAGGCGGCTTTTCCGCCAGCCGGACAGGCCGGGCCCTCTCACTCCGCTGTGGCCAGCTTGGCCCCGGCGATGGCCATCTCCTCCGCCGTCAGCTCCCAGTCGCACTCCAGCACCATCAGTCGTCCCGGGTAGCTGAGAAGATAATCCCCCGTAGGCTCCCCGTTTTCCCCGCCGGCATACCGCTGCCAGGCGGCCTGGGCCCCGAAGAGAGCCGGATCCATCTCCTGATACACATAGTAGGGCTTGATCACTGTGCCGTCGTCGGTGAGCCCCTCCCAATCATCCCGTTCATGGAGGAGCTCCCTCAAGCAGAAGTCGTAGACCCCCGGCAGGTACACATCCACGATTTTACAGCTGAGTTCCGGCAGGCGGACGCTCTCCCCGGGCTGGGATCGCTCCGTAAACTCCCGGACCTTCAGAAACACCGAAGACTCCACATGGCTGCGGACGATATACCGGGGATCCTCCTCCCCGGTGAGATCTGCGATGGTGAGAAGGGGCTCGATGTCCGCCGCCAGGGAAAAGCCGCCGTTTCGCGCCAGAGTAATGGTCCCATAAGATATGCCCGCCATCAACACCACTGCCAGGAGCACATCCACAGCAATGGTGACCGCCTGGTTCTTCCGCCGGGAGACCTTCCGCTTTTTGAGGAAGTCCTTGGTGCCGTTCACCGCCAGGAACAGCACTGCGAATTCCAGGATCATGGCGCCAGTGAGGAGCCGCAGCCCCGGCAGCCGGGCGGTGATAAAGAAATAGATGGCCCCCAAGATCACCAGCGCCATGACCACCTGCATGATCCGGTGACAGCCCCGGGTGGGGACAAATTCCCCTCGCTGCGCTGCCAGTTTGGCCCGCCGCCGCCAGAGAAGGTATGTCAGGATATCCGCCACCGACCACACCATAAGCCCCAGCCAGCACAGACCGGTAAACAGGTTGGTGGGGCTGGCCAGCAGGTCGATGGGGCTGTGGAACAGGCTGTACAGCCAGGAGCCCCCCATAAAAAAGCCAATCAGCAGCAGGAGGATCTCAAAGGGCAGGGCCCGCTTCATCTCCCGGCCCACCATCTGGATCCCCATAGCCGGGTCGGTGTCGATGGGGATAGGGTCCTCCTGATCGTTGTAAAACACCTGCATGGAGCCGAACTCCGCCGCCAGGCGCCAGCCGGTGTGGGCGCAGAAATCGTAAAAGGTCTGCACCTCCTCCGTGGGCTCCGGGTCGTAAGCCGAGGCCCGGTGGCAGTAGGAAACGGTAAAGTGAAGCTTTTGAGGCTCGATCCGCCGATACCGCCAGCCCAGGGCGGACATTTTGTCCAGGAGCCAGCCCTTCCGGGCCATCTGCTCCAGATGCCGCTCCATCCCCGTCAGGTCATATAAGGAAAAAGGGATCAGCTGACGCTTTGTGCTTTTCATCGGGAAGCCTCCTCTCCCATGATGCGGCGGTAATCCGCCCCCTGGGCGCAGATCCGCCGGTACTCCTCCTCCAGCCGCTGCTTCCCTTCTTCCGTCAGGATATAGCTGCGGCGGCGGCCTTCCGCCCGGGTTTCCCGAATCATCCCCGCCTCCAGGAACTGCTCCAGGAGATTGTACAGGGTGCCGGAGCCCACCCGCACCCGGCCATTGGTCATGGCGGGAATCTCATCCATGATATCCATGCCGCAGCACTCCCGGCTCAGGCACAAAAGGACGTAGTACATCTGCTCCGTAAGGGTCTGGAACTTGGCCCTGGGCATGGCGGCCACCTCCTATTCTCGAATATCGACATTCTATGGCTGTATTATATTCTCGAATATCGACATTGTCAAGGGGACGGAAAATTTTTCATCGGGCCCCGGCGGCGGGGCCCCGGCGGGGCGACGGCCCCATCCCCCCTGGCGGGATGGAAAAATTTTTCCCTCGTTCACGGAAAAGCCCTATACAAAAAGGCCCGTTTTTGGTATATTGGTACCATCGAATATGTATCCTAAGGGATATGAATTTTGAGGAGGTTGTAACCTATGAGTGCATTGACTGACCTGATCTATGCCGGTTCCAACGCCGTGGCGGGGCTCACTGAGGGCGCTGTCAACGACGCCATTGCCAA
>JAGHHM010000029.1 GCA_017887695.1 Oscillospiraceae bacterium
AGGGATTTTTTCTTCACTCATCGTCTTTTTGACCTCCTTTATGATGCTCGCAGGCGTGGAGGCCCCCGCCGTCAGGCCAGCCACGGAACAGCCTTGCAGAGCCTGCCTGGGAAGCGCATCCGCGTTTTCAATCTGGAAAACACGGGAGCAATACTGGCGGCAGATGTCTGTGAGGTGCTTCGTGTTAGCGCTTTTCGGATCGCCAACCACCACCATAACGTCCACTTTGGCAGCAATTTCAGCGGCCTCCGTTTGTCGTATATGCGTAGCACTACATATTGTATCAAATATTTTCAGATTTGTACACTGTTTTTTTAGAAATTTCAAAGAAGTTTCCCAAACTTCACGAATCAGCGTGGTTTGCGCCACCACTGTCAAGGGCAAAGCTGCCGCCTCCGGCGCGCTGGAAAGCCACTGTTCCACCTCTTCCGGTCCACGGAACACCAGCAGTGAACGGCACCAGCCTGCTACCCCCCGGACCTCCGGATGGTCAGGGTCGCCGATCATGACGCATCTGCGCCCCTCTTCCTCTGCCCGGGAAACAATCTGGTGGACCCGGGCCACCTTGGGACAGGTAGCATCCACCACAGAAGCCCCCCGCCGTTCCAACTCCTCGTATACCGCCCGGCCTGCGCCATGGGCCCGCAGCAATACGCTGTCTCCCCTTTCCGCCTCGGCAGGATCATTAATCTGCTGCATGCCCTGCTTCCGCAGCGCTTCCATCACATGGTCATTATGGATCACACAGCCCAGCATCCGGGGCCGTTCCGCAGAAGCGGCCAGTTCCTCCGCCATCCGCACCGCACGGTCCACGCCAAAGCAAAAGCCGGCGCTGCCGGCCTGGATTACTTCCATCCGTCAACCTCCGCCATGGCATAAATGCGGGAGAGGATTTCCTCTGCCGCCTGATGGTTTTCCTCGGGGGTAGGCCGCCGCCCTGCGATAACCGGACAATACGGCTCGCCAAATACCACTGTGGTACGGCGAAACAACTTATGCTTACCTCCGCAGTAAATCGGGATCATCGGTGTGCCGGTACGGGTGGCCATCACCGTCACGCCGCCCTTGGCTTCCGTATCCCCCTGATGCGCCACCCGGGTTCCCTCGGGAAACACCAGCAGCCGCCGTCCGTCCGTAAGGGCTTTCATAGCAGTCTTCATGGCCACCAAGTCGTTACCGCCCCGTTTTACCGGGAAAGCCCCCAGCTTGCGGATCAGCCAGCCCAAAACAGGGATGCGGAAAAGGGAATCCTTTCCCATAAAGGACAACCGGGAATCATTGGGCAGACACACGGCAATCAGCACCGGATCCCAGCCGCTGGCATGGTTGGCACACAGCAGCGCCCCGCCCTCCGGAAGGTTTTCCAACCCTACCACACGATGGGGGAACAAAATGGCAACGATAGGCTTTATGATCAGATAAACGATATGAAAAAAACGGTTCATTGGCCGATGTGCTCCTTAATAATCTCCAGGACCTGTCCTCTGCTTTTTTCAAAGGTATTACCGGTGGTATCCAGATATACCGCGTCCTCCGCTGCCCGCAGGGGTGCTGCAGCACGGTGGGCGTCATTGTAATCCCGCTGACGGATTTCCTCCAGAAGCTCGTCAAAATCCTTGGGAGTCCCCCGATCCTTCAGTTCCTCCCAGCGGCGGCGGGCCCGGTCTTCCACACTGGCCGTGAGAAAGATCTTCACATCCGCCTGGGGCAGCACCACCGTGCCGATGTCCCGTCCGTCCATTACCACACTGTGCCGCCGGGCCATGTCCCGCTGCATATCCATCAGGAAAGCCCTCACCTCCGGCAGCGCGGATACCCGGGAGGCATACATGGAGATCTGGGGCAGGCGGATCTCCTTTGTCACGTCCTCCCCGTTGAGATACATCCGCTGGAGCCCCTCGGCATCATAGCCCATAGTGATCTGTATCTCCGGTAAAAGAGCGCAGATCTCCTCCGCCGCTTCAGGGTCAATGCCCTGCCGCCAGGCACAATAGCCTACCGTACGGTAAATGGCCCCGGTATCCACATACACCGCCCCCAGCTCCCGGGCAACACTCCGGGCCAAGGTGCTTTTTCCCGCTCCGCTGGGGCCGTCAATCGCCACAGCAAAGTTTTTTCTCTCTCCCATAGTCTTGTCCTTTCTCTCCGCCCATCTTAATCAGACCAGGCAGCCTGGGCCGCCGCGGTCCCGGCCAGATGGCCGGTGGACCAGGCGATTTGCAGATTGAATCCGCCGGTATAGGCGTCTACATCCAGCACCTCTCCGGCAAAATACAGCCCCGGCAGCAGCCGGGACTCCATGGTGGAGGGGTTGACCTCCTTTACGGAAACGCCGCCGGCAGTGACGATGGCCTCCTCCACCGGGCGGGGGCCGGTGATCTCTACTGGCAGTGCCTTCATAAGCGTCAGAATTCTTTGGCGCTGCTCCCGGGTAAGATCATGGACTTTCTGCCGGGGCGGCACTCCGGTCAGCTCCACGAAAGGTTCTATGAGCTTTTTGGGAAGCAGCTCATCCAGAGCGTTGATAAAATCGCTGTTCTGCCGCCGCTGAAAATCCGACAGCAGCCGCTTATCCAAAGCCTCTGGATCCAAAGCAGGCTTAAGGTCAATCTCCAGCCGATACCGCCGCTGCCCGAAACGGCGCATATGAGCCGAGGCTGACAGCACCAATGGGCCGCTAACGCCAAAGTGGGTAAAGAGCATCTCCCCCATTTCCTGGTAGATCAGCTTGTCCTCTTCATAAGCCCGCAGCGTTACGTTCCGCAGGCTCAGCCCCTGGAGCCGGGGACACAGCGTCCCGGCGGCGCACAGGGGCACCAGGGAACCTCTCAGCTCCGTAACAGTATGCCCTGCGGACCGAGCCAGGCGATAGCCGTCCCCAGTGCTGCCGGTCAGAGGATAGGACATGCCGCCGGTGGCCACTACCACCCTGCGGGCCTCCCTCCGGCCACCCCGGCAAACCACGCCCTGAAGAATCCCGTCCTCCAGAAGCAGGGCCTCCGCCCGGTCCCGAATCAGCTCCACACCCAAGGTCCTGAGATATTTTTCCAGTGCGGCGCTGATGTCAAAGGAGCGGTCGGACACAGGAAATACCCGGTTGCCTCTCTCCGTCTTCAGCGGCACGCCGTGATCCTCAAAAAAGCGCATTACATCAGAGGGATCATACTGGGAAAAAGCGCTGTAAAGGAATTTTCCGTTGCAGCACATCTTCCCCTGAAGCTCCCCTGCGGAGCAGTTGTTGGTCACATTGCACCGGCCCTTGCCGGTGATATTCAGTTTCTTTCCCAGCCGCTCGTTGGGTTCCAAAAGGCATACCCTTGCGCCGTTCTCCGCGGCGGCAATGGCTGCCATCATACCGGCGGGGCCGCCCCCCGCCACAATCACATCATATTCCATCTCACACATCGTCACTCTGACCAAACACACCATATTCGTCCCAGATTCCTTCCAAGCGGTTGAAAATCTGGGAAATGTCCCCATCCTTCCGGTGGCCCGCCGCTACGATCAGGGCATTGAGAAGGCTGAAAGGAGCCACCAGAGAGTCTACAAAGGAGATCATATCGCTGCTGGCCAGAAGAGACGTGGAGGCCATGGGATACAAAGGAGACAGGGCGCTGTCTGTAATGGCCACAATATCTGCCCCTCGATCATGGGCAAAGCGGACGCCCTTGACGGTGGACTGGGAATATCGGGGGAAGCTGATACCCACCAGCACATCCCCAGGCCCAATCCGCAGGATACTCTCCAGAATATCGCCGGCACTGTTGCTGGTAACCAGCGTCACATTTTCAAAAATCAGATGGAAATAAAAATGAAGGTATCCCGCCAGGAAAGAGCTGGAGCGCACACCCAGTATGTAGATATGCCGCGCCCCCATCAGCTTGTCCACTACGTTCTCAAAGGCAGAGCGATCCACGCATTCGATGGCGGAGCGGATCTTGTCCATATCCGCCTGCAATACCGTGGTCACCACATCGGAACCAAAGAGTCTGTCGTTGGAGGCACGGATCCGCTGGATAGAGGTGAGCTTGCTGCGAACAATTTCCTGGAGAGCTTTCTGCATGGAGGGATATCCCTCATAGCCCAATTCCGCAGCAAAGCGCACCACCGTGGATTCACTGACGCCCACCACATTTCCCAGCTTGTTCGCAGTCATAAAGGCGGCCTTGTCATAGTCAGAGAGAATATATCCGGCAATTCGCTTTTGTCCTTTGGAAAAGCTGGTCATCTTCTCCTGTATGATATGCAAAACATCCCTGGTCATGGTCGCCGTTCCTCCGCTAAAAATAATCATTCTCTGCTATCATATACAATTTTTTGTAAAAGCACAAGAGAAATCTGCTCTTGTTCCAAAATTCCTATAAGGATATCCATTCTCCGGTATGGAAAAAGTACAGAATCCGCCGCTTTACCGGCAATTCCAGAATCCGTTCCAGGGCAGCGGAATAGGCCTGGAGTTGGGACCGGTATGCCAATGCCCGTTCTTCCTGCAAATTCCCGGACACATGGTCGGTTTTAAAGTCCACCACAGTGACCCCGTCATTCTCCACGGCAAAAAGATCCACCACACCCTGGAGCAGCACCTCCTCGTCCGGCCCCAGACCAGGGTAATACTCCCCGGCAGGAACCAGAAGGCTGAAGCGATACTCCCGTTCCACCCGCTCTGCCCGGCGCAACTCCTCCGCCAGAGACGAGGCAAGAAAGCGGCGGATGGCCCTTCGATCCACCGTCTCCGCCTGCTCCGCTGTCAGCAGCTTCCGGGCAAGCAGATCAGAAATCACCTCATCCACATCCCCGTCCAGGGGCAGATACTGCATCACAAGATGCATGGCGGTACCCCGCTCCTCCGGACTCATGGGGCGTCGGCCTGCCAGGAACCCCGGGGCAGCAAAAGCCTGACGGACATAGGGGCGGGCAGTATTCTCCGCGATCTCCTGATCCTTCTCCCGGCCCTTGAGCTGGGTGGCGGTAAGTTTGGTGGGGGCGGTACAGGCAGAGGCATAGGGGTACTGATAAGCCAGGGCCTCTTCGTCGGGAACAGGCCCCTGTGCGGCAGGTTTCTCTTCCGCTCTTTTCGTCTCCTCTGCCAAACCAGCAGCGGGCACAACCTCATGGAAAGCCACCGTCCAGGGCAGATCCTCCGTAAGGCTCCATGTTCCCTCTTCCATCCCCGCCATGGCCCGAAGTCCCGCAGCCTCCCGCCGCCCCAGCAGGGGCAGCAGGATCCACTCCGCCATGGATTTGGCGGAGGCCACCGTCTCGGGCGGCACCGGCAGGGCGGAAAGGGCAGTAAGGTCCGCCAGTTTCTTCTCCGGAGAGGACAATGATGCTGTCATGATGAGCTTCTCCTTAGCCCGGGTCATGCCTACATAAAGAACCCGCATTTCCTCCGAGCGCATCTCCCGGCTCAGCCGCTCCCCTACCGCCCGGTGAGCTGCCGTAGGGTAACGGATATGCCGGTCCAAGTCAATGAACATGGGCCCCAGCCCCAGCTGGGGATGGACCAGCACCGGGGCCTGGAAGTCCATGCGGTTGAAGGGCTTGTCCAGATCCGTCAGCAGCACAACAGGGAACTCCAGGCCCTTGGAGCGATGGATACTCATGATCTGCACGCCGCTGGTGACGCTGCCGGTGGCCACCACCGGCTGCTCCCCGTTCTCCAGCAGGCGGCGCAGCTGGCTGACAAAGGCAAAGAGGCCCCGGTAACCGGACTGCTCAAAGGTGCGGGCATACTCGCAGAGGGTGATGAGATTCTCCCGCCGCCGCTCTCCCCCCTCCATGGCGCCGAACACGCCCAAAACATTCAAGCGGTCAAACAGCCGCCAGAGGAGGCTGTGTACGCTCAGATCCTTGGCCTCGTCCCGCAAAAGGGACAGCTGCTCCAGGAAAGCCCTGCTGTCCTCCTCCCCGTCTGCCTCCAGGGCAGCGTAAAAATCTCCCTGGGGGTGTTTGCCCCGGATCACCGCCAGCCGGTCCGGAGTGAAGCCGAAGAGCGGTGAACGCAGCACCGCAATCAGCGGCACATCCTGCCGGGGATTGTCCAGGATCTGGAGCAGGGAGTACACCACCGCCACCTCCATGGCGGCAAAGAACTCCTCGTTCTCCTGGACAGCGCAGGGGATGCCCTCCTCCGCCAGGGCCCGGACATAGTGGCGCAGCCGGGGCCCCGGAGAGCGCATGAGGATGGCGATATCCTCCGGCCGACAGGGCCGCAGAGCCCCGGTATCCTCATCGGTAACAGGGAATCCCTCATCCAGCAGTTGCCGAATCCGACGGGCCGCAAACCGGGCCTCTTCCAGAGGGCGGCTCACCGGCCGCTCCTCCCCTTTATTACGGGGTACTCCCAGGAGATGAAACTCTGTGGCGCAGTCCTGCCGCGCAGGCAGGTAGTCCGCACCGAAGTGGAGGGCTTCCTCCTCCCCATAATCCATCTCCCCCATCTCCCGGGACAAAATGGCCCCGAACACGAAGTTCACCGCGTCCAGCACCGGCTGCCGGGAGCGGAAATTCCGGGAGAGGAGGATTTTCCGGGGATTTCCCTCCTCTGCCTGGTCAGCCATGGGATAAGCCCGGTACTTCTCCAGGAAGATGGTGGGGTCCGCCAGGCGGAAGCGATAGATGGACTGCTTCACATCCCCCACAGTGAAAAGGCGCTTTCCTCCTTCGGAAATTGCCTCAAAGATGCAGTTTTGCACCTGGTTGGTGTCCTGGTACTCGTCCACCATCACCTCCAGGTACCGACTCGAAACGATACGGGACAGCTCTGTGGGGGTCCCGTCCTCCCCCAGCAGCAGCCGCACAGCCCCGTGCTCCTGATCGGAAAAATCGGTAACGTTCCGGCGGAGCTTCTCCGCCTGATAGGCCCGGCCGAAGGCGGCGCACAACGACAGCAGGGCCTCCATGGCCGGAGCGCTGCGGCCCAGGTCCTCCGCCGCCTCGGCGGCAGAGGCGTCCAGGATGGCCAGGGCGGCCTTCATCTCCTCCTTGCAGCGCTTCCACTGGCTCTGAAGCCGGGCTTTCAGCTCCGGGGCTTCGCACTTGCGGACCGGGGACAGGCTGGGGAAAGCTAGGGTGCAATCTCTGGCGGCGTCCCAGCTCTCCTCCGCCGCGGCGGCCAGGCCCTCCAGCATGGCCGCCCCGTCCAGGAACGCCGGGGCATACCCCTTCCGCAGCTTCTCATCGCCTGCGGCCTCCGCCGCCCCTGATCGCAGGAGCCCCGCCCAGTGGCGGGCCCTGCGCCCCAGGGCCGCCAGCAGCTCCCGGCCGTAGGCCGTCTCCCCCACGTCGCCGGGAAGGGCCTGCCAGGCCGCCGCCTGCTCCGCAAGCCACTGCTCAGGGTAGGCGTGGCTCTGGATCTTATCGTGGAGGGTCAGCACCAGCTCCTCCAGCCGCCCGTCGTCCCGGCCAAAGCCGAAGGCGTCCGCCAGCAGCACCGCCCCCGGCGTCATATCCGTGTAAAATTCTTCCAGCACCCGGGGCAGCACCCGCCGGCGGAGGAGATTGGCCTCACTCTCATCCAGTACCCGGAAATCCGCCGTAAGGCCTCGGCCCTCGCCGAAGTCCAGCAGGTGGACGTTTTCCCGGAGAAGGGCGGTACAAAAGGCGTCGATGGTCTTGATGTCCGCCTGGTACACCAGGAGAAGCTGCCGCTGGAGGTGGCGGTCGCCGGGATGCTCCGCCAGGCGCTTAGCCAGCTCCTGAGCAATCCGTCCCCGCAGCTCCGCTGCCGCCGCCCGGGTATAGGTGATGATGAGAAAGTCATTCACATTGGCCTTTTCCTCTCCCAGTACCCGGCTGAACAGCCGGTCTACCAGCACCCGGGTCTTGCCGCTGCCTGCGGCGGCAGACACCAGAAGCCGTCCGCCCCGGTCGTCTACCACCGCCTGCTGCTCTCTTGTCAGCTGTACGCTCACAGGCTCTCCTCCTCTCCGATGGTCTGATTCACATGGCGCCAGAACTCCTCCGGCCGCACCGGCCGGATCATCTGCACATGGTCGCCGCCGTCACCGTCCATGAAGTGGCAAGCGGAGGCAAATTCACAGTAGGCGCAGGCATTGTCCTGCTCCCCCCGGCTCCAGGGATCCGCGTCGATATTGCCGCTTTTCAGCTCCCGGGCGATCCGCTCCAAGAGCTTATCCACATACCGGCTGAGCTTGCCCAGCTCCGCGGCGGTAGCCACCCCCTTGGTGATGCTGCCGTCCTTCCCCAGGGTCAGCGGCAGGAACCGCGGGGACTCCAGAGCGCTGTGCTCCATGGCCTGCAGCACCTCAGGCTGTGACAAAACCATGCCGCTGCGGCGCAGCTCCTTGTCCAGCGCTTCCCGAAGCCGGCCGGGATCCTCATTACGGGGAGCGCTGACCAGGACATCCCGGGCGGGCAGGTACAGTACCCCCGCCGGGACGATATCCTTCCCGAAGAGAGCCTTGCCCTCCTTCTCCAGGGCGAAGAGGTACAGCAGCATCTGGATCCCCAGGCCATGGCACAGGTCACTGAGGTCAAAGGCCTTTTTGCCCGTCTTATAGTCTACCACCCGAAGGTAGAGCTTCCCGTCCTTCAACCATCCGTCTACCCGGTCCACCTTGCCATTGACGGTGAGGGAGGCGTCCCCCGCCCGGATGGAGATGGCGGGCAGCGCTCCCCCATCCCCAAAGCCCAGTTCAAAAGCCATGGGCACAAAGTCTGACTCCCGCAGCTCCCGGGCCACGTTCGTTACAATGGTGGCGGCAGTAGTACGCAGCCGTCGAAACAGGTACTTGAACCGGGCGTCCCGGCCATCAAAGCCCGGCATAGCGACGTCCATATACTGCTGAATGGCCTTATCGATGAGCCGTTTCAGCTCCTCCTCCCCCACCTGGGCAAAGCCGCCCTGCTCCGTCACATCCCGGGTTACGTTCTCCAAGACATAGTGAAGGAAGGTTCCCACCTGTGCGGCGTCAAAGCCCGCCGGCGTCCGCTCCTTGGCACGCAGGCCGTACTGCATGAAGTAAGCGAAGTGGCAGGCGTTCACCTTGTCGATGCGGCTGGCAGACATACGGTAACTGCGGCCGTAGAGGGTCTCCACCGCCTGGGGCGAGAGCCGCCCCCGCTTCATCCCCGCCCCCCGCTCCATGGCGGACAAGGCAGAGCCATAAGCTTCCCGGGCGGCAAAATACGCCCACAAGGGCCCACCGGGAAAGCTTCCCGCTGTCTCCAGGGCAGGGATGGGAGCTGTGAGGCGGAAGGGGCGGCTGCCATCCTCTGTCGTTTCCGCCGCGCCGGGCAACAGTGCCCGGAGCCGCTCCACCACGAAGGAAGGCCGCAGGGGATTCCCCTGGGCGTCGGCAGCGGGCCAGGTCACCACCAGCCGCTCTGTGGGCTGGGACAAAGCAGCGTAGATATTCTGCAGCTCCCCGTCGAAGAGGTCCGGCCCACTGGGGGCCAGCTCCACTCCCAGCTCCAGCAGCTTCTCCCGGTCCTCCCGGGAAAGAAGGCCCTGTCCGAAGGACACGGCGGGCAGCACATGGTCGTTGGCCCCCATAAGGAACAGCACCTTCACCCGGTGGCGGTCATTACGGGTGATTTCCGTGATCTGCACTTGGTCCAGGGATACAGGGATGGTGCCCACGGCATACTGGGTCAGCACCAACTTAAACAGCCGGGCAAACTCCTCGGCATCCAGAGGCATATCTCCCAGGATCTCCGCGAACTGATCCATTACACCGCACAGCAGTTCCCACAGCTGGCCGTACTCCGCCGCCAGCTGCAGCTCTCCCCGCTGCTCCAGAAGGCTGGTGCGCGCCTCCATCTGGCCCGCCAGATCCAGTACGTCCAGGAACCCCCACAGGGCCCTTAGCTTCCCCAGGGCGCTTTTCTCCTCCCGAAGGCCCCGGCTCAGCTCCGACAGGGGCTCTCGGATCCGCTGTCGAAGGCCGTTGATCTCCGCCAGGACTGCCTCCTGCTCCGGGGTAAAGCCCTCACGCCAGCCGTCGGGGTTGGCGCTCCAGGGCTCCTCCCGCAGCCACATGGAACCGTGGATATCCCACTGGATCACATAGTTTTCCAAAAGGTCGCACTCCCCGTCGGAGAGGCCTCCAAGACCGGTTTTGAGCCAGCGGAACATGTCCTCATACTCATAGCCACCTGTCACCGCGTCCAGAGCACCAGCCACCAGGGCCATAACTGGTTTGTCCAAAATATTGCTGCGGCGGCTGAGATAGGCCGGCACGCCGTAGCGGGCAAATACACTCTCGATCACCGCCTCGTAGTCCCCCAGGTTCCGGGCCGCCACGGTGACGTCCCGGAACCGGCAGAAGCCGGAGCGGACCAGGGTCAGGATCTCAGAAGCCACATACTCCGCCTCGGTAAAGGGGCTGTCCGCCCGATGAACCGCCGCCTGGTCGCAATTCCCAGCCCAAGGCGTACCGCTGCTGCCGAAAAATTGCTGAGCCAGGTAAGTAAGGCCTGTGTCAGCCTCAGGAGCCGTCAGGTCCTCCACCGTGCAGGCGGCACCTGCCTGCTGTGCCAGCCGCACCAGGCGGTCCCGGGTACGCAGGCCTTGGCGGAAGATCTCCAGAGTGCTGTTTCCCTCCCCCAGGAGGGTGATGGTGACAGACTTGGCCCGGCGGAGCATCACAGCGATGATCTGCTCCTCCCGGGCGGTAAAGTAGGAAAAACCGTCCAAAAACACATCCCGGCCATCCATATAGCCCGATTTTTCCAGGTTATCCGCCAGCTTTGCCATCAGATCCCGGCGGTCCTTCCCGTCCTGGTACAGCCGGGACTGATAGGCGGCGTAGATAAGGGACAGGTCCCGGAGCTTCTGCCCCGAAATTCCCTCCAGATTCGGATACAGCTCCCCCAGCTGCTCCGGCGCCACCCGGTAAGCCTCCATTTCATCAAAGAGTGCCACCAGCTCTCCCAGGAAGGGAGCTTTCCGGGAGGGCCGGGCATAGACGGTAAGCTGGGGCAGCACCTCCTGAAGGGCCAGCTGCATCATCAGCAGCTTCCCGCCGGGATCCAGAGCGGCATCCGTAAGGCCGCCGGTGAGGGACAGTACCCGGTTGGCCAAAAGCCGGAAGCTGAGAACCTCGCTGTGGCGGGCGGCGGTGGGGCCGCAGGCCCGGCACAGGTCTACCTCCGCTTGGTGGGAAGCATGCTCCGGCACCAGCAGCAGCTGAAAACTGCTATCCCCCAGCCGCCGGATCTCCTCCAGCACCCGGGCGGACTTGCCGGAGTTGGCCGGCCCCATCCATATCCGCAGCATAAACGCTCCTCTCTCCCCGCCCTGCCCCTGACGGCGGCTGGCGGCGGGATCTATCGGTATATCAGCCCATCGGCGGGAAATGGGCTCTCCCGGCCACAGGCAAAAAAACAGGGTAACCGGCTCTCCTGGCCGGTTACCCCATTATAGCAGAGTTACTGTCCCATTTTCAACGCATGGCGCCACTGTCCCGGGGTTTTCTCCCGTCAGCGGATGACCACATTCTCCTGGCCCAGCGCCTCCACCAGCTCCTCTACCAGGGATTTCCCCAGCAGACAGGTGGTGCCCAGCCGCTTGCCAGTATCGGAAAATACCAATCGGGCCGGCGTCTGCCCTGGGAACATGTTGATGACCCGGTTCACATAGGCCAATGCCGGGTGGTCGGCGGAGGGCAGGCGCAGCCACAGCACCTTCCCCTCCAGCACCTGGACCCCTGCTTTGGCCTGGGGGGCAGGAGCCTCCGGCGGCAGCTCCGCCCCCTCTCCGCCGCTGAGAGGAAAGGCGCTGTCGCAGAGGATCTGAGGCGGCTTCTCGTCCCGGACGGACAGCTTCCCCTTCACCAGCACCGCCGTTCCCTCTTTGAGGAAGCGGCCGTACTTCTCCAGCATCTTGGCAAAGCACAGCAGTTCGATGGAGGAGGTGTCGTCCTCCACCGTGGCGTAAGCCATGAGGCTGCCGGATCGGGTGGACTTGGTCTTGTAGGCCATAACGATTCCCGCCACCGTGATCCGCTGCTCATCCTGATAGGAGGTGGGGCCTCCCTCCTGGGCAAAGTCCTCGTTGATGGAGGCAATGTGCACCGCGCCGGCCTGGCGGGCCGCCTCCCGGTAGGCGTTCATGGGATGGCCGGAGAGGTAGAGGCCGGTTACCTCCCGCTCCTGCCGCATCCGCTCGTCCAGGGCGTACTCCGGCATCTTCGGCAGAACCACCTCCACCTCGGTACGGCGGGTCTCACCGGTGGACATGCCAAAAAAGTCCAGCTGTCCCTCCACATTCTGCCGGCGGCTGTCGCCGATGGAGTCCAGGAGCTTGTCGTGGACTGCCACCAGCTGGCTGCGGTAGGCCCCAAAGCAATCGAAGGCCCCGGCCCGGATCAGATTCTCCACCGCCCGCTTGTTGATGTCATAGTCATACATCCGCTGGCAGAAATCCTGGAAACCAGTAAAGAGGCCGTGTTCCTCCCGCTCCCGGACCATATTCTGGATAAAGCCACGACCAATATTCTTGATGGCCACCAGGCCAAAGCGGATGCCTCTCTCCTCCACGGTAAAGCTGTCCCGGGAGCAGTTCACGTCCGGCGGCAGCAGGGCGATGCCCATGTCCCGGCACTCGTTGATGTACTCCGACACCTTGTCGGTGTTGTCCAGCACTGAGGTAAGGAGGGCCGCCATATACTCCCGGGGATAGTGGTACTTGAACCAGGCGGTCTGGTAGGCCACCACGGCGTAGCACACCGCATGGGCCTTGTTGAAGGCATAGTTGGCAAAGTCGTAGATCTCGTCGTAGATGGCTTCCGCCACGTCGGCGGGGATGCCGTTAGCAATGCAGCCGGAGATACTCCGTGACTGGTCCCCCCGGATAAAGGCCTCCCGCTCCCGCTCGATGTCCTTTACCTTCTTTTTGGACATGGCCCGGCGCACCATATCCGCCTGGCCCAGGGAATACCCGCCCAAGCGGCGGAAAATCTCAATGACCTGCTCCTGATAGACGATGCAGCCGTAGGTCACGGAGAGAATAGGCTCCAGAGAGGGGTGCTTGTAGGAGATGAGCTTTGGGTCATGCTTACAGGCAATAAATTTAGGAATGGACTCCATGGGCCCCGGACGATACAGGGCCACAATGGCGGTAAGATCCTCGATGGACTGAGGCTTGAGCCCCACGCACACCCCGGTCATCCCGGCGGACTCCATCTGGAACACGCCGGAGGTCTTACCCTGGGTCAGCATATCGAATACCGGCTGGTCATCGTCAGGGATGTTCTCCAGAGAGAAGTCCGGCTCCGTCCGGCGGACCATCTGCACCGCGTCCTCCAGGATGGTCAGGTTGCGAAGTCCTAAAAAGTCCATTTTCAGCAGGCCCAGCTCCTCCAGAGTCACCATGGTATACTGGCACACCACCGACTCATCGTTCTTGGCCAGAGGCACATAGGTGTACACCGGATCCCGAGTAATGACCACGCCGGCAGCGTGGGTGGAGGCATGACGGGGCATGCCCTCCAGGGCCTTGGCGGTGTCGATGAGCTTTTTTATCTGAGGGTCCTGCTCATACATCTCCCGGAGGGGCTTGCTAATTTTCAAAGCTTCATCCAAGGTGATGTGGAGGGCGCCGGGGCCGCTGGGCACCTGCTTGGCCACCACGTCCACCTCGGCGTAGGGCATATTCAGCACCCGACCCACGTCCCGGATGGCACCCCGGGCAGCCATGGTGCCGAAGGTAACGATCTGGGCCACATGGTCGTCGCCGTACTTCCCCCGGACATAGTCTACCACCTCGCCCCGGCGGGTGTCGCCGAAGTCCATGTCAATATCCGGCATGCTCACCCGCTCCGGGTTCAGAAACCGCTCGAAGTAGAGGCTGTACTGCATGGGGTCGATGTCGGTGATATGGAGGCAATAGGACACCATGCTGCCCGCCGCGCTGCCGCGGCCCGGGCCTACTGGGATTCCCTGGTCCCGGGCAAAATTCACAAAGTCAGAGACGATGAGGAAGTAGTCGGTAAACCCCATCTTCTCAATCATATTGAGTTCGTAGTCCAGCTGGTCGTGATACTCCGGATGGGTTGCCCCGTAGCGCCGGGCAAAGCCCTCCTCGCAGAGCTTGCGGATATAAGTCTTGGCCGTATACCCCTCTGGAACTTCAAACCGGGGCAGATGGTACTTGCCGAAGGTGAAGGTGAGATCGCACCGATCCGCAATGCGCTGGGTATTTTCCAGCGCATCAGGGTATTGAGAAAAGAGGTTTTCCATCTCCTCCGTGGAGCGGACATAGAAGTTCCGGGGCTCATAGCGCATCCGGTTCTCGTCCTCCACCAACTTGCCGGTCTGGATACACAGCAGTACATCGTGGCTCTCAGCATCCTCCGGGGCCAGGTAGTGGCAGTCGTTGGTACACACCAGAGGAATCCCTGTCTCCTCATGGAGACGCAGCAGCCCCTGATTCACCACGGTTTGATCCTTAATGCCGTGGTCCTGGAGCTCCAGGTAGAAGTTCTCCTCCCCAAAAATATCCCGCAGCTCCAGGGCGTAGTCCCGGGCTGCGTCATAACTGCCATTGAGAAGCTGGCGGGGGATCTCCCCAGCCAGGCAGGCGGACAGAGCAATAAGCCCCCCGCTGTATTGGCGCAGCAGGTCCATATCCACCCGGGGCTTGATGTAGAAACCCTCCAGATAGGCCATACTCACCATATAGCTGAGATTCCGGTAGCCCTCCTCATTACGGCAGAGGAGCACCAGGTGGCGGCTCTCCGCGTCGAATTCATGGACCTTGTCAAAACGGCTGCGGCCGGCGGGGGCCACATAGACCTCACAGCCGATGATGGGCTTGACCCCCTCCTTCAGACAGGCCCGGTAGAAATCAATGGCACCGTACATGACGCCGTGGTCGGTGACGGCCACGGCGCTTTGTCCCAGCTCCTTGACTCGTTTGGCCAGGCCGTCGATCCGGCAGGCTCCATCCAGGAGGCTGTACTCTGTATGGACATGGAGGTGAACAAAGGACATAGGCGTTTCCTTTCTGATGGCAATAGCGGGATTGCCGTTTACAGATGGTATGAAGTGATTTTATTCCAACGGCTTTCCGCAGTGGGGACAAAAGTTAGGCACGTCAGTAGGGAGCGGAAATCTCCCCCCACTCATCAAAGAGGCGTCACAGTAGGGGCAGCGCAGCCGGGCGCCAGCCAGGACCAGGCCAGCGACAATAGTCAGCAGCCCTAAAACGCCCACCACGATGCCAGGAGTACGCGCAGTGTCCCACCGGTATGAAATACCGCATCCCAGCGCCAGCAGCACCAGGCCGCCGAAGCAAAGTCCATAGGATGCCCCCAGTATTTTGCTAAGGTTCGTTTTCCCCTTTTTCTCCCTCATTCGAGCCCCTCCTCTCAGCAGCCCTCCGCCAGCATCTCCTCCAGAATCTCCGTGGCAGCAGCAATATAGACGGCGCAGGATTTGTGGAACCCTAGGCGGGCAGCGGCGTCGGAGCCTTCCAGGGCGTCAGGGCGCTGCCGCAGCTCCCCGCAGCGCAGAGAGGGGAACCGCTCCAGGAACCGCCGGTGAAATTCCCGCATTTTCTCCGCTGCCAGCTCCTTGGCGGCCAGATCGCTGGATACGCTGTGGGGCCACCGCAGGCCCAGCACCACCGCCGCCCCGCTGACCGCTCCGCACAGCTCCTCACAGCGGAATCCCCCACCGAAACAGCCCAGCAGTGGCGCCAGCTCCTCCGGCTCATAGGGCAGCTGATCACAGAAGGCACAGGCCACAGCTTGGGCACAGCTGTACCCGCTCTCATGGTATTGATTTGCCAATGCGGCACGACTAAGCGTCTTTTCCATCTTTTTTCTCCTCTGTCTCATGACCGGCTCAAGGCCACCAGCTTCCGCAGCCGGTGGTTGAGACAGCTCTTGGTAATAGGCGGGTCGAATTCCTCCGCCAGCTGGCTGAGAGTCAGCTCCGGGTAGGTCTCCCGGAGGATAATGGTCTCCTTCAGCTGAGAGGGCAGCGACTCCACCCGATCCAGCTCATAGAGTCGGCGGATGGCCTCCAGCTGTTCCTGGGCAGCGTCCACCGCCTTATCCAGGTTGGCTGCCTCGCAGTTCACCCGGCGGTTGACCCCGTTACGCAGCTCCTTCTCCGCCCGGGTGTTCATCAGCTCCATAGCGGACAGCGGCGCGCCCATGGCGGTGAGGAGATCCTCGATCTGATCGCTGTTCTTGAAATAGGTCACCTGATAGCCACC
>JAGHHM010000030.1 GCA_017887695.1 Oscillospiraceae bacterium
CCTGCGCAAGCCGGCCGGGGAAAAGGCGGCGGGCCGGAGCATCACCGACGCCGTCTACGAGATCGGCGGCATCGAATATTTCAACATTGTGATGCAGAACGACGAGATCAGCGGCTGACGGGCCGGACGGCGGAAGGGGGCTGAAACGGGTGAAATACAAGGTGTTCGGCATAGCCATGGCGGTGCTGATGCTCGTCTGCGCGCTGGCGGCCACCGCCGCCGAGGCCAAGGAGGGGCCCTACCGGGTTCACCAGCACCTGACCGCCCGCCAGCCCGATGCCGGCTGTGACTGCGGCGGCACGGAGCTGTGCACCCACCTGCCCCTGGTCATCATCGACACCGGCGGGGAGGAGATTCCGGGGATACCGCTGGGGGAAGACGGAGTGCCTTTGGGGCAGAATGACACAAAGTACGAATATACGGATGTAAGTCTGGCAGAAGACGGGAGTAAAACCATCTCCTGTCAGGTTACTGTAATCGATAATACAGAGCGCAACAACCACCCCAGTGACGGAGCCACTGTTGAAAGCGCCGCCCAGATCCGCATCCGTGGGAATACCTCCAGGATGTTTGATAAGAAGGGATACCTGCTTCGGACAACCAAGGACGATGGGATTACCAACCGGGATGTGGAAATGCTCGGAATGGATGCCCATCACGAATGGGCACTCCACGGTCCTTATCTGGACAAGACGCTGATTCGCAACTACATGTGGTACAATATCGCCGGGGAGATCATGGACTACGCCCCCAACGCGCGGTTCTGCGAGGTCATCATCAATGGGGAATACCAAGGACTGTACTTGATGGTAGAGACCATTACCAGCGGAGAGGGAGCCCGCCTAGACTTGACGGAGCCAGAGAGCGACTACCAGACGGAGATCAGCTATGTCGTTCGTCTGGACCGCGGCAGCAGTACAGAGATCAAAAATATCGAAACATTTACCCAATACGCTCTGCGTAATCTGCAGATCATTGATATCGTGTACCCCGGTCTGGGCAATTTAACCAGAGAACGGGTGGAGTGGATCGAACAGGATCTCTCTGACTTTGAGAAAAGCCTGTATTCCTACGACTATAATACCGAGCCGTATGCATGGTGGAATGATGCAGATGTGGACTCTTTTGCGGAATATTTTATCATCAACGAGTTCACCTGCAATTACGATGTGGGCGCTCGGTCCACCTATCTCTACAAGGATATCCGCGGCAAATACAAGATGTGTATCTGGGACATGAACTCTTGCTGCAACAACTTCCATGATTCCCAGATTATGCCCCAGCACTTCCAGATGCAGAATATCACCTGGTTCTATATGATGATGAAAGATGAAAATTTTGTGGAACGGATTATCGAGCGTTACTGGGAGCTTCGGGAGACCTTTCTGAGTGAGGAATACCTGTCACAGTATATTGATCAGACAATAGAATATCTTGGCCCAGCGATTGGCCGCAACTTCGAGGTATGGGGCTATTCCTTTGAGGAATACCGTCCCCTTGCCCCGGACAGCCGCAACCCGGATGACTATGCAGATGCGGTTGACCAGCTGAAGGACTTTTGCAGGGACCGCGGATACTGGATGGATGAAAATATTGATACCCTGCTCCAATTCTGCCATCCGTCCAAAAACAAGCGTTTTAATCACTAAACAGGTTTGCTGGGAGGGGCGCGATGAAAAAATTTATTTTGGCGGTCTCTATTGCGGTCGTGATCCTCTTTGCCGGCTATTATGCATACTACCACATGGGCGTCTATGTCAATGTCCACTCCGACGCGCCGGTGACCACTTTCATGAAGACCGACGAGGATACCATTTACATGGAGCGGGACGGGGTGTATGAGCCCTTTGAAATTCGGGGAGTCAACATGGGCGTGGGTATCCCCGGAAAGTGGGCCACCGACTACGCCATCGACAAGGAGACCTACCTCCGCTGGTTCCAATGGATTCAGGAGTTGGGCGCCAACACCATCCGGGTCTATACCATCCTGCACGATGATTTCTACAATGCCTTCTATGAGTATAATTCCGCCCGGGAGGAGGCAGGGCTGGAGCCGCTGTGGCTCATCCATGGGGTATGGGTGAACGACTATGTGCAGAACTCCCACCGGGACGCCTACGACGACGATTTTCTTCAGGCTCTGCTGGACGACAGCAAAACACTGGTGGACATCCTCCATGGAAACCGGAGCCTTTCCCTGGGCCGCGGACTGGGTTCCGGCAGCTACCGCAAGGATGTGTCCCGATGGGTGATCGGCTATATCCTGGGCGTGGAATGGGAAGACGTAACGGTGGCCTATACGGACAACAAGTACCCGGAACGGAACAGCTACTCCGGCACTTACATGTACACCACCGAGGACGCCACCCCCTTCGAGGCCATGCTGGCCCAGGCCGGGGACAGCATCATTGAGTATGAGACCCAGAGGTACCGGCAGCAGCGGCTGGTGGCCTTCTCCAATTGGCCTACCACTGATCCATTTACTTATCCCAACGCTATCCGCTACTTTTTCCTAAAGTGCGCCGCAGTGAATGTGGAGCATATCAAGACCACCGATGCGTTTCTCTCCGGCTCCTTCGCCTCCTATCACGTCTATCCCTACTATCCGGATTATTTAAATTATGTGCTCAATCCAGTTGAATTTGAGGATGAGGAGCCGCTTTGGCAGAAGGTCATAGACGGGTTCGAGCATACGGAGGACGATGTTCTTATTGAGGATGTGCTGACCGGGAACCAGAACACAGACTTTTACGACGAAAGCGGCCAGCCTAACACCTATTACGCCTATATCAAGATGCTCAACAATTACCACACCATCCCTGTGGTAATCTCCGAGTATGGGGTCTCCACCGGTCGGGGCATGGCCCAGCGGGATATCAACACCGGGCGCAATCAGGGACATATGACCGAGCAGGAACAGGGCCAGGCCATCATCGACTGTTATGAGGATATCATGGCTGCCGGAAGTGCGGGCAGCTGCGTGTTCACCTGGCAGGACGAGTGGTTCAAGCGCACCTGGAACACCATGGCAAACGTGGATCTGGACAATACCCCCTATTGGAGCGATTACCAGACCAACGAGCAATACTTTGGCCTCCTGGCCTTTGACCCCGGCGTGGAGGAAAGCATTTCCTATGTGGACGGAGATACCTCTGAGTGGACAGAGGATGATGTAATCCTCTCCACAGAAGAGGGCAGCCTGTCCATGAAGTATGACGAAAAGTTCCTCTATTTTTACGCTCAGTGGGAGAATTTTGACCCAGAGCACGACGTGCTCTATATCCCGATTGACACCACACCCAAATCCGGCAGCACTTATTGCAGGAATTACAACATCTCCTTTGAGCGGGCGTGCGACTTTGTGATCTGTATTGATGGGACGGACAACAGCAGGGTGATGGTGCAGGAGCGGTATGAGGTGCTGAGGGCCATGTTTCTCCGGGAGACGGCGGACATGGATGCATTTGTAGATCCGCCTGAGCTGGACTCGCCGCGTTTCAAAATTATTAGCCTGATGCTCCAGACTGCAACTCCGCTGCTGACCGGGAACTGGTCGGCCAGCGCGGAGACCTACGAGACCGGAGTGCTCCGCCATGGCAACGCCAATCCGGATTCGGAGGACTTTGACTCCCTGGCCGACTTCATGTTCACAGAGGACGGCGTGGAGATCCGTATCCCCTGGCAGCTGCTGAACTTCGCCAACCCGTCGGAGATGATGATCCACGACGACTACTACGAGAACTTCGGCGTGGAGTACATCCACATCGACGAGATGTATGTGGGTATGGCAGCGGGGGACGCCACAGAGTACCGCATCCCCATGGCATCCCTCCCTCTGGAGGGCTGGGGTAAGACGGTGACCTATCACGAACGGCTGAAGGAATCCTATTACATTCTGCAGGAGTACTGGGCCGGCCTGGACAGCTGAGTCGGTACGACTGAAGAGAGGAGGTGCCGCCGGTGGGCGCTGAAATCCTGTTATACGGCTATGGGCTGGTGTGCCTGAGCATGCTGGTGTTCAATCTGCTCTACAGCCTGCACCTGCGCTCCGGCGACCGTCGGCTCACCCTGCGGGCGGACGCGCTCCGCCGCCAGGTGACGGAGCAGCTGCGCCGGATGGGGGGTCACCCGGACGGGCTCTCCCGGCCGGTTCAGGCCGGCCACCTGCGCTGGATGCGCCGCCGCCTCTCCCGCGTCAGCTATCTGGTGGCCTTCGACCGGCTGCTGGACGAGCTGGAGGGGCAGGATGCGGCCTATCCGGCCTACATCCAGCAGCTGCAGCCCGTGTCCCTCTACCTGTCCCTCGTCTACCGGAAGCGGGAGAACACGCAGGCCGCCTACTACTGCCACTTTCTGGCCAAGCACAAGCTGCGCCGGTATATGGAGATGGATCAGACCCAGCAGGTCATCCTCTCCTATCTGCGCAAGGACAGCCTGTACTGCAAAATCAACGCCCTCAAGGCACTGTGCAGCTTCGGCAGCCCCTCGGTGCTGGTGGATGCGCTGCGGGTGCTGGGGGACGGGCCGGAGAGCCAGCTGCACGAAAAGGTGGTCACGGAGGCGCTGCTCTCCTATACGGGGGACACCCGGGCCCTGATCCAGCTGCTCTGGTCTCGCCTGGATGACTTCTCCCTGCAGATCCAGCGGGCCGTGCTGGATTACATACGCTTCCAGGGCGGGGATTCCTGCGCCCCCATGCTGGAAATCCTGCGGGACGACGGCCGGGACAGGGAGCTGCGGTTTGCGGCAATCCGGTATTTCGGCCGCTACCCCTATCCGCCCGCCCGGCCGCTGCTGCTGGATTTTCTCCGGGACAGCGAGCCGACGCACTGGGAGTTTTCCGCCATCAGCGCCTCCGCCCTGGCCGGATATCCCGGACAGGATGTGGTGGACGCGCTGCTGCGGGCCATGAACAGCGCCAACTGGTATATCCGCAGCAACGCCTCCGCCAGCCTGGAGGCCCACGGCCTCACCTATGAGGAGATGTTCCGGGTGCTGGACGGGGAGGATCGCTACGCCCGGGAGATGCTGACCTACCGGCTGGAGCTCCGGCGGCTGACGGAAGAAGCCGCGGCGGAGCCGGATGCAAAACCCGTTCAGGAGGAGGTGCCCACAGGCGTATGAGAGATTTTATCCAGACCTTCCTGCTCTGCGTGGAGGCCTTTTTCCTGCTCTATATGGTTCTCTACTCCAGCTTCCTCTTCCTGTCCGTCACCGTGGGCTCCTCCGACCTCTACGCGGCCAGAAGGCGCAACCGGCTGAAAAACGAGCTGTCCAACGACTACTATCTCCCCGTCTCGATTCTGGTGCCGGCCTACAATGAGGAGGTCACCATAGAGGCCACGATCCGCTCCCTGCTGGCGCTGGAGTACAAGCTCTACGAGATCATCATCGTGGACGACGGCTCCACAGACCGCACCGCCCAGGTGTTGAAGGACGCCTTCCACATGTGGAAAATCGAGCGCCCCATCCAGCGGCGGATTCCCTGCCAGCCGGAGGAGGAGATCTACGAGACCCGGGCCTACAAGGTTCCCATCACCCTGGTGCGGAAGAAGAACGGCGGCAAGGCGGACGCGCTCAACATGGGCATCAATGTCTCCACATACCCCTATTTCCTCTGCATGGACGCCGACTCCGTCCTCCAGTACGACTCCCTGGAAAAAATCGTGCGCCCGGTGCTGGAGGACTCCAGCGTGGTGGCGGTGGGCGGCACGGTACGCCCCTGCAACGGCGCGGAAATTTCAAACGGCCGGGTGGTGCGCTACCGGATGCCCAGAAAGCTGCTGCCCTGCATGCAGGTGCTGGAGTACGACCGCTCCTTTCTGGCCTCCCGCATCCTGTTCGACCGGTTCAACGGCAACATCATCATCTCGGGCGCCTTCGGCCTGTTCCTCAAGAGTGTTGTCATCGCCGCCGGCGGCTATGACAACACCACGGTGGGCGAGGATATGGAGCTGGCGGTCAAGCTCCACGTCTACTGCCGGGAAAACGGCCGGCGCTACCGCATCCGCTATGCCGCGGACGCGGTGTGCTGGACTCAGGTGCCGGAGCGGCTGGGGGATCTGTGCCGGCAGCGCCGGCGGTGGCACATCGGCCTGTTTCAGAGCATGATGAAGTACAGATCCATCCTGGCCAATCCCAAGTACGGCGCGGTGAGCTTTGTCTCCTACTTCTATTTCCTGCTGTATGAGCTGTTCTCCCCCTATATTGAGATCTTCGGGGTGTTTGCCACCCTGCTGGCCTTCGCGGTGAGGCTCATCAACGTGCCGTTTATGGTGCTCTTCTTCGGCATCTATGTGGTCTATACCGCCGTCCTGTCCCTGACGGCGTTTTTCGCCCGGATCCACACCATTGATCTGAAGCTGTACCCGTCGGATCTTCTCAAGGCGGTGGGCCTGTGCGCGGTGGAGGTGTCCTGCCTGCGGTTCGTCATGGCCTGGGTGCGGATGACCGCCCTGGTGGGATACCGCAGCAAAAAGCATACCTGGGGCAAGATTGAGCGCCAGAAAATTTCGATTGATTGACATGGAGGTGCGGTAGAGATGCGTCTGGAATCACTGAAAAAGGGCTTTTGGGGCTATAAACGGGACGCGGTGTTTCAATACATCACCGAGCAGGAGGAGCTGTTCTCGCAGAAAATGGCGGAAAAGGATGCCCAGCTGGATCGGGCCGGCCAGCAGGCCCAGACCCGCATCCAGGAGCTGGAGCAGGAAAACCGCAGCCTGCGGGAGGAGCTGACCCGCCTGCGGGCGCAGCAGGATCAGATCTCCCAGGCCATCCTGGACGCCCGCTCCAGCGCGGAGGCGCTGAAGGCGGAGAGCCGGGCCAGGGAGGAGGCCGCCAGGGAGACGATTCGGCAGGCGCTGGACCGGGAGCTGCTGGAGCTGGCCCGCTACCGGGAGAAGGTGGCCGCGCTGCGGGAGACGATCCAGTCCACCCTGACCGGGCTGGAGCAGCACGCCGAGGAGCTGGAGCAGCAGGCGGAGGAGTTGTATGAGGCGGCGCCCACGGGAAACCTGACGCTGTTTCAATAGGAAAAGAGGGGCGCGGTTTGCAGGCAGACGGAGCGAGCATCTATGTGGCCGGGAATCCGGAACTCTATCCAATGGAATACTACGACCCGGAGAGCGGAACCTATCAGGGCGCCATCCCCGATTTTCTCCGCGCATTCGCCCGGGACTGCGGCTATGAGCTGCGCTATCTGCAGCCCGGCCCGGCCGACCGCAGGGCGGAGCTGGCGGAGCGCCAGCAGGTGGATCTCATCTCCGGCTGCGCGGACGGCAGCCGCTATGCCCATACCGACGGGGA
>JAGHHM010000031.1 GCA_017887695.1 Oscillospiraceae bacterium
CAAGGGATTTCCCTTTCCGGGAATATTTCCCGTGAATGTCGGAAACCGGATAGGATACAGCAGAACCCCCTGCACATCTGTGCAGGGGGTTCTTTTCGTATGCCGGAGCACGCCGCAAAAGCGTGCCCGCAGGAAAAATATGTCCGGGGAAGTATGTCGGTAGGAAGTACGCTGATAAAAAATATGCCGGCAGAAAGCATGCCGGGGCAGCATACCCGGGGCAAGAAGGCCTTATTCGATGGGGTGGAGGAATTTGGTGTGTTCCTCCAGTTTCCGCAGTTTGTCCAGGTTGTCCCGGCCCACGCAGCCCACCAGAAGGTAGCGCTTGTTGAACACGTCGTGCATGAAGTGATAGAGCAGGTGGAAATCCTTGACCTGGCCGGTGCTGGGGACGTGGATCCGGGGGCCGGTGCAGGGGTGGATGGCGCCGCCGATGGACACGTGGTTTTCGTCCAGATAGGTTACGGGCAAATCCTGGGCAATGAGGTCGTAGACCTTTTCCTCCAGCTCCTTCAGATCCACATCCGGGGCGTAGTCCGGGAAGGAGAGGACGAAGCCGTGCTTCACGTCATCATGGCCGCAGCGCTCCACCTCCTCCTTGGGCAGGCAGAATTCACACAGATCCTCGGCGGTGTGGGCCATAAGCCGGTAGGGAAGGGACTTGTAGACAATGTCGTAAATATCCTGAGGCTCCGGGCCAAAGATGGTGGGCCGGGTAATGACCACCTCCTCACCCACGCCGATCAGCAGATCGGCCTTGATCTCCAGCATGGGATAGATGAGGTCGAAGTGCTCCACAATTACCCGCTTGCCGCTGTGGAGTGCCTGGGTAATGGCCTCGGCCAGGACGCTCATCTGGGTAAAGCCTGTTTCAAAGCGAACATCCAGGTGGTAGGTGTGGGGGGCAAAGAGGCTGAAGCCCCGGTCCTGCTCCAGAATAGGCAGAGGCCGGACGTATACGCCGTTGTCGTCGTTGGTCAGCTCCAGGCCGGGGAACATGCCCCGGATGAGGGCGCTTTTGCCGGAGCCAGCCTCGCCGATAATGCCGATGAGTTTATCGAAGGGGGAGAGGTAAAGCTGTACCAGCTGCATACCCAGGGCGTACATGCGGGCGTGGCCCCGGGGGGCGAAATAAGTGCTGATGATATGACTTCTTTGCAGGTCCTGCATAGGGTACCTCCTTTTACAATGGCAGTTTTCCGGGGTATGAGGCGGCATCAGCGCCGTCCCCGAAGCGGGCTTTTCTTCATTATAGCGGAACGATGGGAATTTGAAAAGGTGGCGCGGAAAATTTGATTGCAAATCATAAAATTGTATTATATAATAAAGCTATATTGATATAGTTCAATGAGAGGAGGAACGAATACATGACAGAAATCGTCCGGAGTGCCAGCGCCGGGACTATGGAGTCCAGCGATGTGTACGTGGAGATTGAGCCCGGCCAGGCGGGAATTGAGCTGCGGCTGGAGTCGGTGGTGAAGGGCCAGTTCGGCCCGGCTATCGAGGAAGTGGTCCGGGAGGTGCTGGATCAGTGCGGCGTGGAAAACGCCAAGGTATCGGTACGGGACCGGGGGGCATTGGATTGTGTGATCCGCTCCCGGGTGGAAACAGCGGTCAAACGGGGAAGGGGGAATACCTGATGCGGCGCTCGTTACTGTTTTTGCCGGGCAATACCCCCAATATGCTTATTAACGGCAGCTGCCTGGGCTCCGATGCGGTGATTTTTGACCTGGAGGACGCGGTGTCCCCGGCGGAGAAGGACGCAGCCCGGATTCTGGTGCGCAACACCATGACCTATATGGATTTCCGGGGCTGTGAGACCATCGTGCGGATCAACGGGATTGATACGCCGTATTGGCAGGAGGATTTGGATGAGGTCCTGCCCTGCCGTCCCAATCTGATTCTGCTGCCCAAGACAGGCACTGCAGCTGATGTTCAGACAGCGGATGCCTACATGACCCAGGTGGAGCAGCGCCTGGGCCTTGCGCCTAACACCGTGGGACTGGTGGCCCTCATCGAGACGGCCCTGGGTGTGGAGAACGCTTTTGCCATTGCTTCCGCCAGTCCCCGGGTGACAGCGCTGTTCCTGGGGGCCGAGGATCTTACCGCCGACCTTCAGTGCAAGCGTACCAAGGAGAGCCGGGAGATCGAGTACGCCCGGACCCGTCTGGTGGTGGCCGCCCGGGCCGCTGGGGTGGATGTCTACGACACGCCCTTTACCGACGTCAACGACGACGAGGGCATCGAAGTGGACGCCCTCCATGCAAAGGCTCTGGGCTTTACCGGCAAGGCTTCCATCTCCCCCCGCCATGTGGAGGTTATCAACCGGGTGTTCAGCCCCTCACAGGCGGATATCGACTACGCCTATGAGGTAATGGAAGCCATCCGCATTGGCAAGGAGCAGGGTAAGGGTGCGGTGGCCCTGCGTGGCAAGATGATCGACGCGCCCATTGTGGCGCGGGCTCAGCGGACCATTGCCATGGCCCAGGAGCTGGGCCTGGGAAGGGAGGAAGCGTGATGAACGGTAAAGTAGTCAAGTCAATTCGGGAAGCCATTTCCCTTGCCGGGCTGAAGGACGGCATGACCATCTCCTTCCACCACCATCTGCGCAACGGCGACTATGTGCTCAACCTGGTGATGGAGGAGGTAGCCCGGCTGGGGATCCGGGACCTTACCGTCAATGCCAGCTCCCTCTTTGACATCCATCTGCCTCTGCTGGACCACATTCAAAGCCACGTGGTTACCGGCATCCAGACGGACTATATGTCCGCCGCCCTGGGCCGGGAGATCTCCCGGGGGGCCATGGAGAAGCCGGTGCAGTTTCGTACCCACGGCGGCCGGCCCAGCGACATCGCCCTGGGCCGCACCCCCATCGATGTGGCCTTCATCGCCGCTCCTGCGGCGGATCCCATGGGCAACTGCTCCGGTAAATACGGCAAGTCTGCCTGCGGTAGCCTGGGCTACGCCTATCCCGACGCCATGTACGCCAAGAAGGTGGTGGTCATTACCGACAACCTGGTGGACTACCCCCTGCTGGACTGGTCCATTCCCGAGAGCTATGTGGACTATGTGGTCTGCGTGGAGGAGATCGGCAACCCCAAGGGCATCGTCTCCGGCACCACCCAGATCACCCGTGACCCGGTGGGCCTGGTGATGGCCCAGAACGCTGCCAAGGTCATCCAGTACTCCGGACTTTTGAAGGAGGGCTTCTCCTTCCAGACCGGTGCCGGCGGAGCCTCTCTGGCCGCCGCTAAGTTCCTCAAGGACATCATGCTCCGCCAGCAGATTCAGGGCAGCTTTGGCCTGGGAGGCATCACCGGCTACATGGTGGACATGCTCCAGGCAGGCTGCTTCCGGTCCCTGCTGGATGTCCAGTGCTTTGACCTCAAGGCGGTGGAGTCCATCCGCACCGATCCCCGGCATCAGGAGATTTCCGCCATGCACTACGCCAGCCCCAGCCACCGCAGCGCGGTGGTGGACAGCCTGGATGTGGTGATCCTGGGCGCCACGGAGATCGATACCGACTTTAATGTGAACGTACACACCGATTCCAGCGGCTGCATCATGGGCGGTTCCGGCGGCCACAGTGATACGGCGGCGGGGGCAAAGCTGGCCATGATCATTGCTCCCATGTTCCGGGCCCGTCTGCCTATCGTCACCGATCATGTCACCTGCGTGTCCACGCCGGGCAAGGATATCGACGTGCTGGTGACCCAGGGGGGTATTGCCGTCAATGAGAAGAACCGGGAGCTGAAGGAGCGCCTGACGGCGGCGGGGCTTCCGGTGCTGGATATCCACGAGTTGAAGGAGAAGGCCGAGCGTATTACCGGCAAGCCCCGGAAAATGCCCCGGGGGGAACGGACGGTGGCGGAGGTCATCAGCCGGGAGGGCACCCTCCAGGATGTGATTTACAGCGTACCTGACCAGGACTGAGAGAAGGAGGAACAACGCGATGAGAGAAATTGCGGCCCAGCAGATCACCGATACGGTGGAGCGGCTGTGCGTCCAGGCCAACTGCCATCTGCCCCGGGATGTGAAGGAGCGGATCACCGCCAGCCATGAGGGGGAGCCCTGGCCCCAGGCCCGGGAGATCCTGGAGCGGATCATGGAGAACTATGCCATCGCCGACGGCAATGACCGTCCCATCTGCCAGGATACCGGCATGGCCTGTGTGTTTTTGAAGGTGGGCCAGGAGGTCCACATCACCGGCGACGTGGGGGAGGCCGTCCACGAGGGCGTCCGCCGGGGGTACGCCAAGGGCTACCTCCGCAAGTCTGTGGTGGGGGATCCCCTCAACCGGGTGAATACCGGGGACAACACCCCCGCCATGATCTACTACGAGCTGGTGCCCGGGGACCAGGTGGAGATCACCGTGGCCCCCAAGGGCTTTGGCAGCGAGAATATGAGCCAGATCAAAATGCTCCGGCCTTCCGACGGCGTAGAGGGCGTCAAGGATTTTGTAGTAAAAGTGGTGGAGGACGCGGGAGCCAATCCCTGCCCGCCTATCGTGGTGGGCGTAGGCGTAGGCGGCACATTTGATAAAGCGGCCTACCTTGCCAAGAAGGCTCTGATGCGGCCTTTGGACCAGCGCAACAGCGATCCCTTCTACCAGGCTCTGGAGGAGGAGCTGTTGGAGCGGATCAACGGCCTGGGCATCGGGCCCCAGGGCTTTGGCGGGAAAACCACTGCCTTGGCGGTGAATATCGAGCAGTGCCCCACCCACATCGCGGGACTGCCGGTGGCGGTGAACATCAACTGCCATGTGACCAGACATCAGACGGAGGTGCTGTGAGATGGCGATTCGTATTCAAATGCCCTTGACCCGGGAGCAGGCCAGGACCCTGAAGGCAGGGGACAGCTGCCTGATTTCCGGTGTGATCTATACCGCCCGGGACGCCGCCCACAAGCGGCTGTGCGCCCTGGCGGCGGAGGGCAAGGAGCTGCCCTTGCCTATTGAGAACGCCACCATCTACTATGTAGGCCCCACCCCGGCCAAGCCTGGTGACGCCATTGGCTCCGCCGGCCCCACCACCTCCTACCGCATGGACGCCTACAGCCCCACCCTTATTGCCCTGGGGGAGACCGGTATGATCGGCAAGGGCAAGCGGGGGCCTGAGGTAGTGGACGCCATGAAGGAACACGGCGCGGTGTACTTCGGGGCCATCGGCGGCTGCGGGGCTCTCCTCAGCCAGTGCATCAAGAAGGCAGAGGTTATCGCCTATGAGGACCTGGGAGCCGAGGCCATCCGCCGCCTGGAGGTGGAGGATTTCCCTGTGGTGGTCATTATCGACAGCCAGGGCAATAACCTCTATGAGACAGGCCGGGCGGCGTATCTGAAGAGCCAGGCGTAGGAAGCGGCAGCGAGAGGACGGAAAGGAGGCGCAAGCCATGACGGAACTGTTTCATGTGGACCTGGGCTCCGGGATCCCCATTTATCAACAGCTGGTGGATGAGATCCGCTCGGCCATCAAGACCGGGAAGCTTCCTGCCGGGGAGCAGCTGCCTACGGTGCTGGCCATGGCGGACAGCCTGAGCCTGGCCCGGGGCACCGTAAAGCGGGCCTATGACGAGCTGGAGCGGCTGAATCTGGTGGAGAAGGTTCAGGGCCGGGGTACCTTTGTCTGTTACCGCTCGCCGGATTCTGCCGGCAGCAAGGCTGCTGCCATGGCGGCCATTGATACCATGCTGGATGAGATGGAGCGGCTGGGCTTTTCCCTTGCGGAGGTAAACATCTTCTTCGGATTGAAGCTCCGGGAGCGGGCGGAAAACCTGGCGGATATCAAGGTGGCGGTGGTGGAGTGCAATACGGAGACCCTCTCCCAGCTCTCCGACCAGCTGCGTCGGATTCAAGGGGTAGAGCTTTACTCCTACCTTCTCAGCAGTATCCAGGCCTACCCATATAACCTGGGGGAGGACATGGATCTGGTGGTCACCACCGCTGAGCACGGGGAATACCTGCAAAGCGTCCTGCCCACCCGTAATAAAATTGCAAGAATTGCCCTGCGGCTTTCACCGGGTACCATGGCAACGCTGGTGAAGCTCCGCTCCGGTGAATCTGTGGGGATTCTTTCTTGCAGCCAGCGGTTTGGAGAGCTGCTGTACTCCGCCTGTGGGGCCTATACAGAGAGCGTGACGCTGGACCGTCCCCAGGTTTTGTCCGAGGTGGAGGACTGGGACGGCTATCTCCGGGGAAAAACGGCGATTTTGGTACCGGAGGGCGTGGAAAAGTACGCCAGCGATAGCCAGCTTCTGCGGCTGCGGGAGTTTGCCGCCTCCGGCAAAGTGATCCGCTGCGCCTATGAAATGGACGAGGGATCCTTCCTCTATTTGCAGGAAAAACTCAACCGGCTGCGGGAGAAGAAAATCGGATAAGCATTGCGCCCTCTGCAAACGCAGGGGGCGCAATTTTTCTTGCAAAAATAGAAAATTGTGGTGGAAATCCTTCTTTTTACCTTGACAAAAGATATAGCTAAATGTAGTATATAGGTATAGTTTTATGGGCGAGGGGCCAGGAGGCTCCGGCCTGATAGAGGTGCGACATGGAGCAAAGAAAGAAAAAAGTTCTTGTAATCGGCGTCATTGGCGCCGACGTCCACGCAGTAGGCAATAAGATCCTTTACCACGCTTTTACCGAGGCGGGCTTTGATGTAGTAAACCTGGGCGTTATGGTGTCCCAGGAGGAGTACATCGCCGCCGCCATCGAATCTGACGCCGATGCCATCGTGGTTTCCTCCCTCTACGGACAGGGAGAACTGGACTGCCGGGGCATGCGGGAGAAGTGCGATGAGGCGGGCCTCAAGGGCATCCCCCTGCTGGTAGGCGGCAACATCGTTATCGGTAAGCAGAAGTTTGAGGATGTGGAGAAGCGGTTCAAGGCCATGGGCTTTGACCGGGCCTTCCCCCCGGGGACGGATCCCCAGGTGACCATCGACGCCCTGCGGGAGATCCTGCACATGGACGGTGATGAGGCATGAAGCCCGTCCTCCTCATTGACTTTGGCAGCACCTACACCAAGCTGACGGCGGTGGATGTGGAGGGGGAGCGGATCCTCGGCACCGCCTCCGCCTATACCACCGTGCAGACCGACATCAACGACGGTCTGGCCCTGGGCCGCAGGCGCCTGGAGGAACAGACCGGGCTCCTGGAGTTCGCCGAGTGCTACGCCTGCTCCTCCGCCGCCGGCGGGCTGCGGATGGTCACCAGCGGCCTGGTGCCGGAGCTCACCGGCGAAGCCGCCCGGCTGGCCAGCCTGGGGGCCGGGGCCAAGGTGGTGGGGGTCTACGCCTTCCAGCTGACGGAGGACGACCTGGAGGACATCCGGAAGCTCCGCCCGGACATCTTCCTCCTGGTGGGGGGCACCGACGGCGGCAACAGCGAATGCATCCTGCATAACGCCAACATGCTGGCCACCATCCCGCCCCAGTTCCCGGTGGTGGTGGCAGGCAATCGTACCGCCGCCCGGCAATGTGAACGGATCCTGAAGGATTGGGAAGTTTATGTCTGCCCCAACGTGATGCCCAAGTTCGGCGTTTTGCAGATTGAGCCCACCCAGAAGCAGATCCGGGAGATTTTCCTCAACCGGATTATCCAGGCAAAGGGCCTCTCCCAGGCAACGGCCCTGCTGTCCGACATTCTGATGCCCACCCCCTCGGCGGTGCTGCTGGCCACAGAGCTGCTGGCCAGGGGCTGCGAGGGAGAAAGCGGCATCGGCGACCTCATCGCCGTGGATGTGGGCGGCGCCACCACCGACGTCTATTCCATGGCCGACGGTATGCCCGAGCAGATGAACACCGTGTACAAGGGCCTCCCTGAGCCCTTCTCCAAGCGGACGGTGGAAGGGGACATCGGTATGCGGTACAGTGTGTACGGCATTGTGGAGGCTGCCGGTGTCCAGCGGGTCAGTCAGCTCTCCGGGCTGTCGGTACAGCGGGTGGAGGAGCTGGTGGCTTACCTCCGGGAGCACACGGACCGTGTCCCCGATGGCGACAAGGAGCTGGAGGCTCTGGATCAGGCCCTGGCCTCCCTGGCGGTGGAGACCGCCGTGGCCCGCCACGCGGGCACCATGGAGGAGACCTACACCATGATGGGCCAGACCTTCGTCCAGACCGGCAAGGACCTGACCCGGGTCAAGCAGATCGTGGTTACCGGCGGCAGCCTGATCCATACGAAAAACACCGTGGATATCGCCAAATTTGCTTTGTATTCCCCCGCCCAGCCCATGTCCCTGCGGCCTAAGCAGGCAGGCATCTGGGTGGACAGATCCTATATTTTGGCCGCGATGGGGCTTCTTTCTTCCCGGTATCCCCAGGCGGCGCTTCGAATGATGAAAAAGGAGCTTGAACAGCATGGATATTCAGAATAAGAGGATCCCCGACGGGGAGTTTGCCCGGCTGCGCCAGGAAGTGCTGGCCCAGTGGCCCACCGGTAAGGGCGTTGACCTGGAGGAGGCGGTGGCCTACCACAAGGCCATGCCCGACGAGCGCATTTTCGCCAAAAAGCTGCTGGCGGCCAAGGCGGCAGGCAAGACCCTGGTGCAGCCCCGGGCCGGCGTGCCGGTGATCTCCGAGCACATCAAGCTCATGCAGCACCTCCAGGACCAGGGCGAGGCCGATCTCCTGCCCACCACCATCGACAGCTACACCCGTCAGAACCGCTATGAGGAGGCGGAGAACGGCATCCGGGAGTCCATCCGGCTGGGCCGCGCCATGCTCAACGGCTTCCCGGCGGTGAACCACGGCGTCATCGGCTGCCGTCAGATCATTGAGAGTGTACATACCCCCATCCAGGTCCGCCACGGTACCCCCGATGCCCGGCTCCTCACCGAGATCACCTATGCCGGCGGCTTTACCAGCTACGAGGGCGGCGGCATCTCCTATAACCTGCCCTACTGCAAGAACGTCCCCATGGAGCGCACCATCCGGGACTGGCAGTATGTGGATCGCCTTACCGGCCTCTATGAGGAGATGGGCGTGTCCATCAACCGTGAGCCCTACGGTCCCCTCACCGGCACTCTGGTGCCTCCCTGCATTTCCCACGCCGCGGCCATCATCGAGGCCCTGCTGGCAGCGGAGCAGGGTGTGAAGAACATCACCGTGGGCTATGGTCAGTGCGGCAACCTGGTGCAGGACGTGGCGGCTATCCGTACCCTCCAGGAGCTGACCGACGAGTACCTCCACAAGTATGGCTATGACGATGTGGCGGTGACCACCGTCCTCCACCAGTGGATGGGCGGCTTCCCCGCCGACGAGGCCAAGGCCTTCGGCGTCATCTCCACCGGCAGCCTCATTGCCGCCTTCTCCAAGGCCACCAAGGTTATTGTCAAGAGCCCCCACGAGGCGGTGGGCATTCCCACCATGGAGGCCAACGCTCAGGGCCTGCGCTGCACCAAGCAGGTGGTCAATATGATGGCCGACCAGACCTTCCAGGATGCCCGTCTGCCCCAGGAGGAGGAGATCATCCGCCAGGAGACCCGCTGCATCGTGGATAAGTGCTTCGAGTTGGGCGAGGGCGATATCGCTATGGGCGTGTGCCGCGGCGTGGAGGCCGGTGTGCTGGATGTGCCCTTTGCTCCCTGCCGGGCCAATGCGGGCCTGATGCTGCCCTGCCGCGACAACGACGGCGCGGTGCGGATCCTCAACATGGGCAACCTCCCCTTTACACAGGATCTCAAGGATTTCCATGCTGCCAAGATTGCTGAGCGCGCTGCCTTTGAGAAGCGGAAGGCCTCTTTCCAAATGGTCATTGACGACGTGTACTCCATCGGCAAGGGCCGCCTGGTGGGCCGCCCCAGATATTGATGATCGGTTAAAAAATATATACCGCCTTTGGGCGGAAAAGGAGAAGAAACATGAAAATCGTAGATGTGGTATGTTCCGCAGGCCGTACCGGCTTTTACTTTGACGATCAGCGGGCCATCAAGGCCGGTGCCGGCCATGACGGCATCTTCTATGTGGGCAAGCCTGTGACCGAGGGCTTCAGCGCCGTGCGCCAGGCCGGCGAGTCCATCTCCGTGATGCTGGTGCTGGAGGATGGCCAGGTCGCCACCGGCGACTGCGCCGCCGTGCAGTACTCCGGCGCCGGCGGACGGGATCCCCTGTTCCTGGCCAAGGATTTTATCCCCCTCATTGACAAGTACATCAAGCCCCAGCTGGTGGGCAAGGAGGCCGACAACTTCCGCAGCCTCTGCGCCATGATGGAGGCCATCCAGATCGACGGCCAGCGGCTCCACACCGCCATCCGCTACGGTCTCTCCCAGGCCATCCTGGACGCCGTGGCCAAGGCTACCGGCCGCCTGATGTGCGAGGTGGTGGCCGACGAGTACGGCTGCACCGTGTCCGAGACTCCCATCCCCGTGTTCACCCAGTCCGGCGACGACCGCTACAACAACGCCGACAAGATGATCATCAAGGGGGCCCAGGTGCTGCCCCACGCCCTCATCAACAACGTGGAGGAGAAGCTGGGCAGGAACGGCGAGAAGCTGGCGGAGTATGTGGCATGGCTCCGGGACCGGATCCTTTCCAACCGGGCCAGCGAGGACTATATGCCTGTCATGC
>JAGHHM010000032.1 GCA_017887695.1 Oscillospiraceae bacterium
AGCCGCATCTCGTACGCTACGCCCTCCATGCAGGCACGGTAAATCTCCGCTCCGGTCGTAGCCGTAGTCAGCCCCAGGATTGCTCCCTTGGAGCCGGTATCCATATAGGGCGTTGCAGCCCCCGCAAAATGCGGCAGCACCAACAGGCCGCTGGGGGCATCTTTCTCATAGGCCCGTTCCATGCTTTCATTGGTTTCACCCTTGCCGAAGGTTTCCATACACCACTGGATCAGTGCCCCACCGGTGTAAGAAAAGGCATAGGCCACATATTTGCCGGGTATCACATAGGGCACCACGGAGAAAAAGCCCTTGCGCATTACTGCAATGTCCGGGATGCTGTCATAGACCGGCGTCAGGCACTCCACAGTGCCTGCCCCGTCTACCGCTACGCTGCCGTCGAATGCTCCTGCTCCCACGGCGGCAGCAACCTGGTCGTGGCTGACCGAGACAACGACGCAATCCCCATTCAGTCCCGTCCGCTGGGCAGCAGTCGGCGTAATCGTTCCGGATGGGCTGCCGGTGGGAACCGATTCGCTCATCAAAGAGACATTGATCCCGGCAGCGTCAAAGATCTCCCGGCTCCAAGTCAGCTGATGGATATCAAAGGCCATGGTCCGCGTAGCCAGAGAATAGTCGATCTGCGCTTTGTGAGTCAAGTGCCAAACCACAAAATCTTCAATTAAGTGAATGCGCCTGGCCGCCTGATAGATTTCCGGACGATGTTTTTTCAGCCACATCATCTTGGAGATAGAATACATCTCATGGGGTGCAAGGCCGGTAACAGATGCAATGTGCTCCGCTCCCATCGCCTTCACCAGCTCCGCGCACTCCTCCGCCCCCCTGGGATCTGTGTAGAGCATGGCATTGTGCAGCGGTTCTCCCCTGTCATCGGTCATAACAAACGTTTCCCCAAAGCTGGTGACGCCGATGCCTGCAATATCCGGATACTGTACGGCCATCTCCTCAAGGACAGCATAAACGCTCTCCATCATGGTGGAAATGTCGATCTCGTGGGTACCGGCTGCCCGACGCACCGGATAGTCCCGATACGCCTTGCCCAGTTGGGTTCCGTCTTTATTAAACACGGTCAGCTTGCAGCCGGTAGTGCCAATATCCAATCCTGCAATTTTCATGGCTCAGTCCTTGTCAATGTCCACCCAGTCGTAATGGAGATAGGTGGTAAAGGCTTCCTTCAAAATATCCTTCATATGGCCTACCCCCACGCTGGTATGGTGCTTAAAGCCACCCCGTGCAAGGCGGATCATCTTATCCTCCAGATTGGGAATCTCACATACGCCTGCACAGCCGAAATAGCTCTCCTCAATGGGATCATTGGTAAATTCAGCCTCAGAGGCGTAGACGATAATGTTACCATCCTTGGTCTGGCAATTGGAAAGGGTCGTCGGGAAGGCGCGGATTCTCCCCTCGTTGCTGCCCCAGCCGGAGCCAGGATCCGTCTTATCAAACATCTTGTGGTTGGTAACCGTGCCTTTACCCGTCATGAGAGACTGAGCCACCGGGCCGCAGTGGAAGAGGATCACCTTATTTTCCTCCTCCCCATAGTTGTTGTTCCAGTCCAGAACAGCAGTAGGCTGTTCGCTGGCCAGGCTCATAGCCCGCATAGTGATGGCCGAGCACATATCAATCTCACAGGAGGCAGCGATGCCCCGGTCATTCAGTTCGGAGAGCAGCACGCAGGGGCAGATCCGCAGAACCTGCTCCATCTCATTCCAGCAGCGCAGCGCCAGAGCGTCCAGATGGTATTCCTCGATGTAACCGTCGATGGCAACCGAGACCTTGGCCAACGTATTCTTGTTTTTTTCAGGCACCTTGGTAAAGTCTGTATAGTTTTCCAGATGCGCTTTCTTTGCAACGACTTTGGGATCATCGTCGGACATATTCTGCACCTTGAAGAACAACTCGCTGAGATCAAAGGACTCCACGTTGATGCCGTACTTCTGCAGGGCGATCTCATCAAAGCGGGTCGTCTTGAAGGCCGTGGTCCGGGCGCCGATGCAGCCCAGGTTAAACCGCTTCATACCGTTGACGACACGGCAGATGGCTGCAAAGTCCCGCAAATTTTCCTGGAATTTGGGGCTGAGGGGGTGCACCACATGGGGTTTCAGCACCGTGAAGGGCACGCCGTATTGGGTGAAAACGTCCGTGACAGAGAATTTACCACAGAAGGCGTCCCGCCGGTGGGCAAAGTCCATCTTTCCGATCTCATCTGGATAGGCCTGCATGAGAATGGGCACGCCCGCATCCTGAAGGGCAGTGATGGCGCCGTTCTCATCCGCGAAAATCGGCATGGAAAAAATCACGCCGTCGTACTCGCCCTCATGGGATTTCAGCCACTTGGCATACAGAAGTCCCTCGTCCCGGGTCTCGATACCGCCGTAGCGGGTCAGCTCCGCATCCATAGCGATGTAATCATAGCCCGCGTCCGTAACCGCCTTGATCATATCCTCCCGAGCGCCATAAATCAGTTCTCCGGGCATAAATCCCCGGTTGCAAAACGCCAGCGCAAAGGTCATTTTCTTAGCCATTTGATCTTCTCCTTTTCATATTACGTTTTCTCTGGAAATAAGGGGCATAGTCAAAAAATTTTAGAGAGCCATAAACTCAATCTTTACCGTGTTCGTAATGCTTTCAAAGGCCTCGAGCACCGGCAGCGTACCGTTCTCCCGCTCATCGTGGCGGCCCATGATATAGGAGTTGGTAGGCTCCAGGCCGAGAACATAATCTCCGCTGGCCATGCTGCGCCACTGGGAGAGAATCGGCAGCGTATCGCCCGACCAAGAGATCTTCATGCACACACCAAGGTCCGGGTTTTCCAGCTGTGCCCAGAAATCCTTCTGCATCTTCTGGAAAAACACCCGTTCCTCCTCCCCATCCACCGGCTTTTCAAATTCGCAGGCCCGCTCCAAACCGGCCTTGGCAAATTCGGTACGGGGAATGGTCTCCCGCTCCTGGGGCAGCACCAGCCGCGCTTTCTCGCTCAGCAGCGGATAACCAAAGTTGCAGTGGTAGATCTGCATGATCTCCTCATCCCGCGGGGTAAGATTGGTCACAGTATCCTCTATGGTAACGGAAGCGCCAAACGCCGGAATGCGGATGGTGCGGTTTACTTCCAGCACATGGCCGAACAGGGCCGTCTCCCGGACGGTTCCCTGAATGATGATCTCATCCTGCTCCATTCGAGCAGAAATCTGCTCCGCCGCCAGAGAATGATAGCGTCCATGCTGGGGATGCCACTCATCGCCGTCCCGATTGGCCTGGCCTGCGGAGCGCAGGCCGCAGGTATACAGCAGTCCGCCGGGGAAGGTATTCAGAAACTCCATCTCATGTGGGGTGATGATCGCCGGACTGTCATATCCGTTTTTGCTCATCCAGCTCATGTTTGTTCCTTTATAGCGGCACTGACCAATATCCAGCCCTGCATCTGGAAGGATGTCCAGCGCCAGGCCGCCGGCGGTTTTGACCTCAATGATCTCTGTCCCCTTCGCCTTTCCCTCATTCACGGTTACTCTGCGCAGTGTGACAAGCTGGGCAGGGTTGCCGATATAGCCTTGTTTCATTCGCTCTTTCACAGACGTCTCCTCCTTTGATAGCCGAACATCCCCGATTAAAGCAGGAAAATATTCAACATGAACCTGATCCGCTATTTTTATTATAGGAAATCGTGCCTATGGCCGTATAGGCAGGATTGTTCTTTTTTCTTTGTTTTTGTTCGCAGTTGTGTTACAATTTCCTTGTCAGGTTTTTGTGCAATTTGTAGGGAGGCCAGTATGATTTCTGTTTTTGATCTGGACAAGCTGCGCGGCTTGCTGAAGGATTTCTATCAGATTTCCAAGATCCGTATTACCGTCTTTGATGAGGACTTGAAAGAGCTGTGTTCTTACCCCGAAAGTATTGCGGAGTTTTGTAAAATCATCCGCAGCTGTGAAACCGGGAAATACGCCTGCGCACAATGCGACAAAGCGGCATGTGACAGAGCCGCAAAGGAGCGGAAAACCCAGATCTATCGCTGCCACGCGGGATTGACCGAAGCCGTCACGCCGCTGATCGTTCACGATGTATTGGTGGGATATCTTCTTTTTGGACATGTATTCTCTTACTCCGATTATGAGAGTGGTTGGGCAGAAATCCAGCGCTGCTGCCATTCCCTGCCATTGGACATGAAGGAACTGAAAGCTGCCTGTATGGAACGGCCCCGGATCGAATATGAATACGTCCTGTCCGCCACGCAAATTCTTTTGGCAGTGGCCTCCTATCTGGTGATGGAACGTATGGCCACTCTCCAAACAGGTGGCCTCGCCGTCCAGATTGACGAATACCTCTCCCTCCATTTTACAGAGCGTTTGAAAGCACCTGATCTTTGTCAACATTTCCAAATCGGCAAAACGCAGCTATACAAGTTATCGCAGCAGCTTTATGGATGCGGAATTTCGGAACATATCCGGGATTTAAGAGTCAAAATGGCTAAGGAACTTTTGACAGAGCAGCCGGAGCTTTCTCTTGCCGATATTGCGACACAGTGCGGCTACCATGACTACAATTACTTCATCAATGTATTCACAAAAGTGGCAGGAATATCGCCCGGTGCATTCCGCCGAAATAAACTGTACGGTACCACAAACATTCAAAGCTACTGACTCCCCTTTTCCAAGCCATCTGCCGGGATGCCGGCATGATACGTATCCTAAGTGGTGTAGGCCTACGTCTTGGAACCAGTACATTTGCCATATCATAGAATATGGCAAGGATCAAATGGGAGGTTTCAGGTTCTATGCATTGCAATAGCAACAAGGAATCCGGCATGAACCGCTACGTGCCATGCCAGCGGGTATGCCCGATTCCCGGCCCTATGGGTCCTACGGGACCGACAGGGCCTCCCGGGCCCACAGGCCCAGCAGGTACGGCTGGGTCCCCTGGTTCCACTGGACCTGCGGGTACAGCCGGAGCTACCGGGCCAGCGGGACCTACGGGTGCGGCCGGAGCTACCGGGCCTACTGGACCAACCGGCGCAGCTGGAGCTACCGGTCCCACTGGACCTGCCGGTGCCGCTGGAGCTACCGGTCCCACTGGACCTGCCGGTGCCGCTGGAGCTACCGGGCCTACTGGGCCTGCCGGTGCCGCTGGAGCTACCGGACCTACTGGACTAACCGGCGCGGCCGGAGCTACCGGGCCCACTGGGC
>JAGHHM010000033.1 GCA_017887695.1 Oscillospiraceae bacterium
CTGCCATCCTGGCCTTCCGGTCATTTGCCCGCCAACGCTCCACCAACATACCGTGGGTATAGTCTACGGCAATGGAGAGGAACATAATGACGATATATACCGGCTCCCCCCCGCCGTAGAAGAAGAGGCTGGCAATGAGCAGCACCAGGTTCCTCAGCTTCAGTGGGGTCAGCTTATAGATGAGCAATGTCACCACGAGATAAAAGAACAAAAAGGGCAGGCCGGAGAAAACCATGGGCCGCCTCCTTTCAAAATTTTTTCAAAAGAGCGCCGCGGCGAGCACACGCCGCGGCGTTCCACGCTTACAGGGAATCCGAACTTAAGCGAACAGGGCGGTAAAGGCATCTACCGCCGCAGTCTGGTCCTCGCCGGCCACAATCAGAGCGACCACGCAGCCCTCCACCAGGACACTGGCATTCTCCCAGGCCTCAATGGTGGCAGGATACATAGCGCCGCCCTGGATCTGGCTGTCCACCCTGGCCTGGAAGATCTCCTCCACTGCCTGGGCGTCCTCCTCGCTCTCGGTCTCCACCAGAGCCATCTCAAAAGCCACAGCGGAAATACCAGCCATCTGAAGCACGCTCTGCTTGAGGGTATAATCGCTCAGGCCGGGATACGCGGACTCCAGCATGTCACCCTCGATAGCCATCATCATCGGGGCGTTGTCCCCCAGAGAAGCCATGAAATCATCATAGTAAGCCTGGAGGTCAGGGGCCTCGGTCTGGCTCTGGCCACCATTGCTGCCGCAAGCCACAAGGGCAAACACCATCGTCAAGGCCAGAAGGGCCGAAATAATCTTTTTCATCATACAGGAAGTTCTCCTTTTCGTTTTGTCTTGCCCGGCTGCCCGGGTCTGCCAATTAGACGAAGGTTTATGAGAATTGTTCCCTATATTTCAGAAAAAATTTCGAGTATCAAAAAATCCATCACAGCTTGGTCATATGGGCCCCAGCGGTACGAAGCATCAGCTTCTTGGTACCTGCCGTATCGAAGGCCACCTCGATAAGGGCGTCGTTGCCCATGGGCCGCAGGGACAATACCATCCCTTCCCCGAAGGTACGGTGCCGGACCCGGTCCCCCTTCTGGAGCTGGAGCATTGGCGCTCCTTTGGAAGCCGCAGCAGCAGTAAAGCCGGAGGCGGCAGCCAGGTCCCGCCGGGGCGCAGTACTGCGGTAGGGCCGGGGCGCGGCAGCCTCCGCTCTTCCCTGCTGACCAAAGGTATGGCCGCTGAAAGAAGCACCGTAGCTCACATCCTCGTCCCAGTCGTTTCTAGCCGGACGAGGCTCCTGTTTGCCCTGCCACTCCAAGGTCTCCGAGGGGATCTCCTCCAGGAAGCGGCTGGGCATATTATTGGTGGTACGGCCATAGAGCATTCGCTGCCGGGCGGTGGTCAGGGTAAGACGTCGACGGGCCCGGGTCATGGCCACATAGCACAGCCGGCGCTCCTCCTCCATCTCCTCGCTCTCCCCTGCGGCCCGGCCGCTGGGGAACATACCCTCCTCCATGCCCACCACATAGACATTGGGGAACTCCAGCCCCTTGGCGCTGTGCATGGTCATGAGAGAGACGCAGTTATCGTCCTCGGCAGTGTCGTCCATATCCGTATAGAGGGCCACGGTGTCCAGGAAGCCCGCCAGGGAGCTGTCCGTGGGGTCAGTATCCAGGAAGCCCAGAATGCTGGAACGCAACTCCTGGACGTTCTCGATGCGGCCACGGCTCTCCATGTCCTTTTTCTCCTCCAGGGCACGGATATACCCGGTCTTTTCACACACCAGGTCGTAAAACTCCGGAAGGGGCATATCCGCCTCCGCCTGGCGAAGCTCCTCGACCATCTGCGCAAATGCCCGCAGCTTCGCCGCAGCGCTCTTCAGCTCCGGGTAATCCTCTGCCTGGGAGATCACCTGATAGAGGCTTCTCCCCTCCCGCTGGGCCAGGTCTGCTGCCTTCTCCATGGTGGTGGGACCGATGCCCCGGGCAGGGACATTGATGATCCGCCGCAGCCGCAGGTCATCAGCAGGGTTGTTGATGACGCAGAGATAGGAGAGCATGTCCTTTACCTCCGCACGGTCAAAGAACTTCATGCCGCCGTAGACCCGGTAGGGAATGCCGTTGCGCTTGAGGGCCATTTCCAGAGCGTTGGACTGGGCATTCATCCGATAGAGGATGGCGCTGTCCTTCCAGCTCTCCCCTCCGCCGTAGGATTCCATAATCTTCCCGGCCACAAAGTTGGCCTCGTCGCTCTCGTTGAACACCGTCCGCACCAGCACTTTGTCTCCCGGGCCGCTCTCAGTCCAGAGCGTCTTGCCCTTCCGGCCGGCGTTATTGCGGATAACACCGTTGGCGGCGTCCAGGATATTCTGGGTGGAGCGGTAGTTTTGCTCCAGGCGAATCGTACAGCAGTGGGCATACTCCTCTTCAAAGTGGAGGATGTTCTCGATATTGGCCCCACGGAAGCGGTAAATAGACTGGTCATCATCGCCTACCACGCAGATGTTCTCCCGGCCTCCCGCCAGGAGCTTGGCCAGAAGATACTGAAGGTGATTGGTATCCTGGTACTCGTCGATGAGTACATAGCGGAACTTATTCTGATAATGGGCTCGTACCTCCTCGTCCTTCTGGAGCAGGTGGACGGTATGGAGGATGATATCGTCAAAGTCCAGGGCGTTGGCTTCCCGGAGGCGGCGGTCATACCCGGCGTAGATTTCAGCAATCCGGGGCATACGCCAGTCATGAGCCGTCCGAGCCTCCCTGGCAAAGTCCTCCGGGGAGAGGTCCTTATCCTTGGCATTGCTGATGATGGCCAGCACCGAACGGGGCTGGAAATCCTTGTCGCTGAGCCCCATGTCCTTGACGATGTCCTTGATGACCCGCTTGCTGTCATCGCTGTCATAGATGGTAAAGCTGTTGGTGAAGCCGCCGCCCAGCCGCTCCATGTCCCGGCGGAGGATCCGCACACAGGCGCTGTGGAAGGTAGCCGCCCAGATGTCATTGGCGGCGGGGCCGCACATCCGCTCCAGCCGCTCCTTCAGCTCTCCGGCGGCCTTGTTGGTAAAGGTGATGGCGATCACCGACCAGGGAGCGGCAGGCTCCACGGCGCACAATTGCCTTGCCCGCTGCCAGTCCTCCGGGGCAGGGCGCTCCGGGAAGGACTCCAGGAAGCGGAGATCCTCCTCCGTGGCCATGGGCGGCACATAGTCGCTGTCGCTGCCCCGGCCAAAGGTCAGAAGGTTATCCACCCGGTTGATGAGTACCGTTGTCTTGCCGCTGCCGGCACCAGCCAGCACCAGCAACGGGCCCTCGGTAGTCAGCACCGCCTGGCGCTGCTGGGCGTTCATCCTGGCATATCGCCGGGCGATCACTGCCCGCCGGGCGGCTATATAGCGTTTTTCAAAATCCTGTATCATGGACGTTGTCTCTCCCTGTCGAAATGTCACGGCTACCATTGTACTCCAGATGGGCCCTGGGGTCAACGGGGAAAGCTCCTTGGCACGTTTCAAAAATTATTCCCGAGATGCGCTCCCCTCTGAGCCTTGCGCCCGTCTTGCTTTTCCCGCCCGGCTTTGCTATACTGCGGAGAGAAAAATATAACAGGAGGCCTGCCCCATGATCCATTTCCGCAATGATTACAGTGTAGCCGCCCATCCGGCGGTACTGGAGGCCCTGGCCCGCTTCAATGATGAGCGCTGCCCTGGCTACGGCCGGGACCCCTTCTGCGAGGAAGCCGCCGCCACGATCCGGAAGCTGTGCCAAGCGCCGGACGCCGCTGTCCACTTCCTCTCCGGCGGCACCCAGGTGAACAAAACCGCCCTGGGCGCCTTCCTCCGGCCCTATGAAGCCGCCGTGGCGGCGGAGAGCGGCCACATCTGCGGCCATGAGACAGGTTCCATCGAGCACAACGGCCACAAGATCCTCACCTGCCCCGCAGAGGACGGCAAGCTGACGCCAGCCATGCTGGAGGCGGTCTGTACCGGCCAAACCGGTGAGCACGCGGTGGTCCCCCGGCTGGCCTACATCTCCAACACCACAGAGGTGGGCACCGTGTACACCCTGGCGGAGCTGCGCTCCCTTCACGACGCCTGTATCCGACTGGGCCTTCTCCTCTACTGCGATGGTGCCCGGCTGGGCGCTGCCATCACCGCCCCCGGCTCTGATGCGGGCTTTGCCGACTACGCCGTCCTCTGCGACGCCTTTACCATCGGCGGCACCAAAAACGGCCTTCTGTTCGGCGAAGCCCTGGTGATCACAAATTCCGCCCTGCAGCCCTATTTCCGTCACTGCATGAAGCAGCAGGGCGCTACTCTGGCCAAAGGCTGGGTTTTCGGCATACAGTTTTCCGCTATTCTTCGGGACAACCTGTATCTGGAGCTGGCCGCCCGGGCCAATGGCCTGGCGGGAGAACTGACCCAAGGGCTCCAGGCCCTGGGTGTTCCTCTCCTCTCCGCCTCCCCCAGCAATCAGGTGTTCCCCCTCCTGCCCGACGGCGTGGTGGAGCGTCTGGCGGAAGACTTCACTTTTGAGATCCAGCAGCCCTCCCGGGATGGCCGCACCGGCATCCGCTTGGTTACCGGCTGGTACTCCAGTCGTGAGGACGTGGATACCTTTTTACAGCGTTTGGAGGTACTGCTGAAATGACAGAGCTGGAAAAATACCAGGCCTTTCACCAGCACATCCGGCAGCGGAAAGCTGAAATCCCGGGGGAGCTGGAGGCTCTCCGTGCCGCCGGGAAGGGCAAAACGGTCCAGTTTAAGGAGCTGCTGGCGGAAAAGCTGACGGTGGAAATGATCCTCACCCAGCTGCGCTATGCCGGACTGGAAGAATAAAGGAATCAGAGGAGCCGCTCTTAAATCAAGCGGCTCCTCTGGTTTTCTTTGATCTTTATTGTATTGCCGGCAGTGAGTCCAAATAGGCCTCCAGCTCCGCAAAAGTCCCCCTCGGATAGTTGTCGATAGGCTTACCCTCCGGGTTTTCCAGGAAACCGGTGACCAGATAGCCAGAAAGCCCCGCATCCAAAGCCGCCATATCATCCACCGGGTTATTGCCCACCATCAGACACTCCCCCGGTTCCCGGCCGATATGGGAAAGAATGTCCCGAAAGTAATCGGGATTGGGTTTACTGTGGCGGCTGTTCTCGTAGGTAGTAACATAACGGAAATCCTGGCCGCACAGGCCGATCCAGCTCAGGCGCGTCTCCACCGCCACTGCGGGAAACACGGGATTTGTGGCAAGAACTACTTCATACCCCTTTTGCTTTAACCGTTCAATCAGCGGCCGGCGGTCAACCTGGCTGCGCAGAATAGAGCGGATACTGTCAAACTCTCGAACATAAAAATCCTCCAGGTTGCTTTCCAGCGCCAAAGCCTGTACCCCCAGCTCCTGGGTAAACAGATCCCAAAAAACCTGCCGATTGGTATGAGTCCCGTCATTGCAAATCATGGCCTTGGTTCCCTTCCACAGAGCGGCCGTCAGTTTCTCGCCATCATATCCCATCGGTGCCAGGCGCCGGATCAGCTCCTTAAAGTAGGCCTGGATAAACTCCTCCTGGACAAAGGGAATCAGCGTTCCATCCAGGTCAAACAAAATTGTATTCAGCATAAGTATTCTCCTTGCGGGTGTCGATTCTTGCACAGTATACCAAAAAAAGGATGTTTTGACAAGGCACATTGCCCCGCCCCGGGAAAAGGCCGTCTCTCTCGGCATAAAATCAGACCGGGAACGCCGCGGCGCTCCCGGTCTGCCTTATGGCTCATTCACTATTATTGTGCTCGGTATCCGACCACAGGCGCCCGTCCACTGTGGGTAATGGCATGCCATTTCCGGGTATCCTTAAAGAGGGAGATAACCTGCAGGGGCAGCCAGGAAGCCATAAACACCGGGAACAGCAGGATTGTCCGGGTCATCCCCTGGAGTGCATAGCCTCCCAGCAGGCACAGCAGCACACTCAGCGCCACGCCGCCCACATAATAAAGGCCCAGGGTACACAAAGCTACTACCGCGGTGACCTCCTCTCCCACTGCCAAGCTGGAAAGCACGCTTCCCAGCAGAAGCAGCCCGGACACCGCCTGAGAAAAGGGGGCCATAAGGAACATACTGATATCCCAGCGGAGAAAAGGCTTGGGACAGTCCGCCGACCAGAGACGGCGCAGCTCCTGTTTGCCCACCTGCATCACGCCGCTGCACCAACGCTTGCGCTGGCGCAGAGACATCAGAAAGCTGTTGGGCTCTTCGTCGTAATTGACTGCATCGGGAACCCACCACACTCTGTGGCCGATCCGTGCGCACTGGGCGGCAAACTCCGCATCTTCCGCAATGGTGGAGGTGTTCCAGCCGCCTAGCTCCTCCAGCACCTCACGGCACACAGCAAAACCGCTGCCCACCAGCTTGGCAGACAGGCCGCAGGCTGCCCGGGGCCGGTTCCAGATCAGGTCAAAGCTGGTGTTATAGAGACCATAGCAGCCTGCTACACCGCTGGCAGTGGGATTGCCTGCCCGGGTACGGGTCTTCAGCACGGTTGCTCCCGCCGCAATGGCATCGTTTACCCGGGCGAGGTAATCCCGTTCCAGGACATTATCCGCATCAAAGACCACAAAGGCGTCATAGTCCATCGTCAGCAGCTGGGCAAAAGCCTGATGCAGGGCATCCCCTTTGCAGGACACAGGTCCTGTGCAGTGAATGATATGCGCACCGGCAGCCACCGCCGCCGCTTCCGTAAAGTCCGTACAGTTGTTGGGAACCACATATATGTCCCGCAGGGCAGCAGGGTAGTCCTGAGTCAGCACGCTGTGGACAAGGTTGCCGATCACCGCTTCCTCATTCCGTGCCGCCACCACAACCGCAAATTTTGTCCTGGGCAAGGTACGGGGATATTTTTTACGCCGTCTTAGGGCAAATACTGCCACCGCCGCAAAATACAGAGTAAAGATTTTTAAAGTCAGAGACAGGATAAATAAAATCGTATCCATACTTTCCTCCCACATATGCCCCACAAGGGCCTGCCACATCACACTGTGCAGCCGCAGGCAGGTCAGACTGCCTGTTTTCCCCCCCGAGACAGCCTTTTTTGCGCCCTCAGGACCGACTACGCTTGCATCATAGCAACCTTTTTTTAAATTGCAAGCGGTTAATTTTTAAAGATTATTTAAGGGATTAATCTTAATCCCGCCTTAAACATCTGGCCCTTTTTTCTTAAGACAGAATGTGCTAAAATACGAAAGAAAGGTGGGAGATTCCTGATATGGCAAACATTCTGATCTGCGATGATGAGCGGGACATCGTCTCCGCTCTGAAAATCTATCTTTCTTCCGAGGGCTATACCCTGTATGAAGCCTACACCGGCCGAGAAGCCCTGGAGATTGTGCGCAAACACGAGATCCATCTTATTCTTATGGACATCATGATGCCGGAAATGGACGGCATTGCCGCCACTGCCAAGCTGCGGGAGGAGTACAACATTCCTATCATCCTCCTGACCGCCAAGAGTGAGGACACTGACAAGGTCCTGGGGCTGAATATCGGCGCCGATGATTATATTACCAAGCCTTTCAATCCCATTGAGGTGCTGGCACGGGTCCGTTCCCAGCTGCGGCGGTACACCTCCCTGGGCGGTATGGAGCAGCGGCCCAGCAAGCTGGTCATCGGCGGTATTGTCCTGGATGACGACACCAAAACCGTCACGGTGGATGGTGAGCCTGTAAACCTGACCCCCATTGAGTACAATATTCTTCTTCTCCTGATGCGCCACCCCGGCCGGGTCTACTCCTCTGCCCAGATCTATGAACAGGTCTGGAACGAAGCGGCTTTCGGCTCTGAGGGGGCTGTGGCGGTCCATATCCGCCACCTGCGGGAGAAGCTGGAAATTACCCCCTCAGAACCCCGCTATCTCAAGGTGGTGTGGGGTCTGGGATATAAAATGGAGCCCAACAACTGAGAACACAAGGAGGCTGCACCATGAAGAAACTGATGACCACGCTGCTGATCCTGACCCTGCTGGCGGCCGGACTGTGGGGTATCCTGAACTGGAAGGCTTACCACGATGCGTGACCTGCGAGGCCGGTTTGCTGCCAAAGCCGGCGCTTTGATTCTGGCAACACTTCTGGCCGCCGGGTCCGTGCTGTCCTATATCGCCACAATTGCCATCTGGAGCGGCTACGGCACCGCCCCTTCCTATTTTGATGATCTCTTGTGCCGGGACACTATGGAGGGGGCTATGTACAACGCCCTTTACCTGGTGACGGAATCCGGCAGTTCCATGTCCTCGGAGTACTCCTATCGACAGGAAACCATGTACGCAGGTTTCGCCTACGAGGTTTATTACGGTGCCCCCGGCGACGGTATGCTGCTGGGCTCCGGAGGTTCCCGGGAAAATGCCGACGTTGGCCTGGAAACCTCCATAACGGTAGAAACCTCTGCCCCTCCCCCGTCTGACAATGGGCTCTCTCCGGATATAGCAGGTGAAGAGAGTACCCAAGAGGATCTTACCGTCCAGACAGACGCAAGCAGCGCAGCCGGATACTATACAGTAGTAGGTCGGCTATACCAGGACCTCCCCTCTTACGGCGAGTTTGCTCTCAGCAGCCGGCTGTATTATACGATCCATCCGATCTCTTCTATCTCCATGTTTTTGACGGTTCTGCTGGGGCTGGGTGCCGTCTTGTCCCTTATTTTCCTCTTTTGTGCCGCAGGGCACCGGGCAGGCGTGGAGGGGATTGTCCCCAATTGGCAGGATCGGATCCCTCTGGAGCTGTATTTTGCCGGCGACGCTCTGCTGCTGTATGTTACGCTGGTGATGGCTGACAGCGCCGTTACCAGCGCCAGCAGCAGCACCTACGGCGTAGGATACCTCAGCGGCGTTGCCGCATGCATTCTGCTGGCCTGGCTGATCTGTCTGGCCGCCCTGATGACCATAGCCATCCGGCTTAAGCTGGGAAAATGGTGGCGCAATTCCCTGTGCTATCTTCTGCTGCGGTTCTTGTTTTCCTGCTGCCGCCGCCTCTGGCAAATAGTAGGGAATTTCTTTCAAATCCTCCCGGCGGCCTGGCGGGCAGTACTGCTGGTATGTGGGATTCTGGCCGCCCAGACATTCCTGACCATGGTGATGTTCCTCAGCTACAACGGCGGCCCCGCTTTTCTGGTTGCTCTGGTTCTGGATCTGGTAGTGATCATGGGAACTGCCTGGCTGTGCCGACAGCTCCAGCAAATCCGTGATATGGGCGCCTCACTGGCTGCCGGCAATCTGGAGGCAAAAATCGATACTAGGAAGATGTTCCGGGACATCCGCGTCCATGCGGAAAATCTCAATGCCATTGGTACCGGCATGACCCGTGCGGTGGAGCAGCGGATGAAATCCGAGCGGTTGAAAACAGAACTTATCACTAACGTTTCTCACGACATCAAAACCCCTCTTACCTCCATTGTCAACTATGTCGACTTACTGGAAAAAGAGGATCTGCCTGAGAAAGCCACAGAATACCTGGCCGTACTGGACCGGCAGTCCAAACGACTGAAAAAGCTGACAGAAGACCTGGTGGAAGCCAGCAAAGCATCCACAGGCAATGTATCGGTGCGGCTGACTCCTATTCTCGTCAACGAAATCGTCCACCAGGCTATCGGCGACTATGACGAGCGGCTTACTGCCGGGAAGCTGGAGGTCATTGTCACCACCTACGAAGGAAATCTCAATGCCATGGCCGACGGCCGTCTTCTTTGGCGGGTACTGGATAACCTTCTGAGCAACGTATGCAAGTATGCGCTGGCAGGCACCCGGGTCTATATTGACCTGAGTACCCGGGATAACCGGGTGGCGGTATCCATGAAGAATATCTCCCGGGACCCCCTGAACGTCAATGCCGACGAACTGATGGAACGCTTTGTCCGGGGCGACACCTCCCGTCAAACCGAGGGCAGCGGCCTGGGGCTGAATATCGCAAAAAGCCTGATGGAGCTGATGGGCGGTACCTTCTCCCTGAGTGTGGATGGCGATCTTTTCAAAGCAGAACTGACTCTGCGGCAGGTGCCTGAAGATTTTCAGAGTTCTGTTCAGCCTTCTTGACCTTCTCTTCCCCACAGAGCCTGGCAAATAAACGCTCCGGAGCGCCCTTCCAAATGGAAGGGCGCTCTTTCTATGCTCCGTTCTCCTTTTTATCTGCTCTTTTTACTGCTGTCCCGCTTTAAGGAAAAAGGATCCGGGGAAGAAATTTCCCCGGATCCTTTTGAAAACTTGATATCGGGCAACAGCCTTTTCTTGGTCTGTTATCCTTTTACTTGGAGCCGCCCACCATGGAGGCAATCTCCGCGGCAAAGTCATCCTGCTTCTTCTCAATGCCCTCGCCCTTCTCAAAGCGAACAGCATCCTTGAAGGTAACGGTGCCGCCCAGAGCCTTGGCAGCAGACTCGATATACTTCTCCACGGTCATGGAGTTGTCCTTAACGAATTCCTGCTGGAGCAGGCAGTTCTCAGCATAGAACTTGTTGAGCTTGCCGATGACGATGTTCTCCTTGACCTTGTCGGGCTTGTTGGCCATCTTGGGATCATTGGCCATCTGGGCCAGCATGATCTTCTTTTCCTCATCCAGCACGTCCTGGGTGACCTGGCTCTTGTCCCAGAAACGGGGGTTCAGAGCAGCAATCTGCATGGCAACGTCCTTGCCGATCTCGGTAGCATCAATGCCGCCGGAAACCTCCAGATTCACCAGCACACCGATCTTACCACCGGCATGGACATAAGCCACGGAGGTATTCTCGGTGAACAGGGCGAAACGGCGAACCTTGATGTTCTCGCCGATAACCAAGACCATCTCCTGCTGCTGCTGGGTAACAGTGAGGTCGGTGCCGTTGTACTTGCACTCCATCAAAGCATCCAGATCAGCGGGCTTGCAGGCCACGGCAGTGGCAGCCACACCCTTGACGAAATCAACGAACTTCTCGTTCTTGCCCACAAAGTCGGTCTCAGCGTTGACCTCAATCACAACGCCCACGCCATCGATCACGGCAGCATACGCCATGCCCTCGGCGGCAATACGGCCAGCCTTCTTGGCGGAAGCGGCCAGGCCCTTTTCACGCAGATACTCAATGGCCTTGTCCATGTCGCCGTCGGAAGCGACCAGGGCCTTCTTGCAGTCCATCATGCCCACAC
>JAGHHM010000034.1 GCA_017887695.1 Oscillospiraceae bacterium
GCCGGGGACGGGGCGATACTTTTTGCTCGTGCAAAAAGTATCCAAAAACACGCTCAGAGGGCGGGGGATTTCGATTTCCCCCGCCCTCTGAGAACTCCCACCCCTTTAAACGACCAAAGAGGGGGTGCTCCCCCTCTTTGGATTTACCCCCCGCGCCGTCGGGAGGTGCTTTGATTTTCAGGGCTTCCACAGGGGGGCGGAGTTGGTACAGCCCTCGAAACCAGGGCGGTGGACAGCTGTGAGGCCTCCTCCAGATGCTGGTGGATGTAGTCCGACAGCCGCTGGAGCCAGATATCCCATACCTCTTGGCCGTATGCATCCCCGCCCAGGGCCAGACAGGCCTCCAGGGCCAACACGTCCCCGGCCAGGTCAAGGACCGCTTCCCGGAGAGCGGCCAGCTGCTCCTCCTGGCACATTGTTCTCACGCTCCTTCCGCCGTCAATATAGCAGAAAGTACGTTCCCGGCGGGAAAATAGTCTGAGGCAGACTTTTGTGGGGGCGTTGCCGCTGAATTTCCAGATGTCCCTCGCAATCGCTGCGGTGTTTTACGCACTTCGCCTGAGGGCCTTCGGACGGAAACTGCTGCTATTTTTCAGCGTTGGCCCGGGCCTTTTGACAGCGCAGGCAGTCCGTCCAGGGAAAAAGATGCATCTATCCCTTCAAAAGGGCGGCGGCCGAAGCATCGACACGCAGCCCGCCGCAGATTGGATGCCCGAAGGAATCTGCCGCTTCAGTGGCACATGCCTGCCAAGTCTGGGAGCGTCCAATTGGACAAAAAAGGGGGTCTGGGGTCGCCCCAGCGCTTTTTTGGCACCTTTTTGTGCGTACAAAAAGGTACCCGGGTCCGGGGCGGGGAGCCCCGGGATCCAAACTCCGAAGCAATTGGCTTCGGAAGCGCGAGAGCAAGAAAAGACGCTCCGCCGGCGGCAGCCGGCGAAAGAAAGGAATCGACTATGGATACCATTGCCGCCATTTCCACAGGCAATCAGATTACCGCCATCGGCATACTGCGCCTTTCCGGGCCGGAGACCTTTGCCGCGGCGGACGCGGTGTTCCGTCCGGCGGATGGAAAGCCCCTGTCCGCCCATCCCCGGCGGATGATGGTCTACGGGGATCTGCTGGACCGGGAGGGCCAGGTCATCGACCGGGCCCTGGCGGTGACCTTTCCCGCCGGGGCCAGCTACACCGGCGAGGACAGTGCTGAATTCCACTGCCACGGTTCCCCGGTGGTGCTGGACGAGGGACTCCGGGCCCTGTTTGCCGCCGGGGCCCGCCAGGCAAGGGGAGGCGAGTTCACCCAGCGGGCCTTTCTCAACGGCCGGATGGATCTGACCCAGGCGGAGGCGGTCATTGACCTTATCGAGGCGGAGACTGCCCAGGCGGCCCGCAACGCTGTGGAGCAGCTGGGGGGCGCCCTGCGGCGGCGGATCGATGCCGTGTACGAGAGTCTTCTGGAGGTTGCCAGCCGGTTTTACGCCGTGGTGGACTACCCTGACGAGGACATCGAGGACCTGGACCGGGAGAGCCTGCGGCAGACCCTCTCCCAGGGAGAAGCGGCCCTGCGGGAGCTGATGGCCACCTTTGGCCGGGGGCAGATCCTCCGGCAGGGAGTGCCCACCGCCATTCTGGGTCGGCCCAACGTGGGGAAAAGCTCTCTGCTCAACGCCCTGCTGGGCTTTGACCGGGCCATCGTCACCGACGTGGCGGGCACCACCCGGGACACGGTGGAGGAAAAGGCGGTGGTGGGGGGCGTACTGCTGCGGCTCATTGATACCGCCGGTATCCGGGAGACGGAGGATATTGTGGAAAAAATGGGAGTGGAGCGATCCCGGCAGGCGGCGGAGCGTGCCGCCCTGGCCCTGTTGGTGCTGGACGGCTCCCAGCCTCTCTCCGCCGGGGACGAGGCCGCCATCCGCTCGGCGGAAAAGGCTCAGCGGCTTATTGTGCTGGTGAACAAAAGCGATCTGCCCCGGGCCCTGGATATGTCGGATCTGGCAGACCGCTTTGACCATGTGATCTCCATTTCCGCCAAGGGCGGGGAGGGGCTCCAGGCCCTGGAGAGCGCCGTGGCGGCCCTGTTCCCCCAGGGAGAGGTACCGGCAGGGGAGATCCTGACCAACGCCCGGCAGGCCCAGGCAGTGGAGCGGGCGGCGGCCTCCCTGCGGGGGGCCCTGCAGGCCCTGGACGGGGGCCTTACCCCCGACGCCGCCCTCACCGACGTGGAGGCGGCCATGCAGGCTCTGGGTGAGCTCACCGGCCGGACCCTCCGCTCGGACCTGGTGGAGCGGATCTTCTCCCGGTTCTGCGTGGGGAAATGAGAATAAAACGAGGGTGCGGCGATGAGCCGCACCCTTGGTTTTTTATTTCAAATAAAAGGCTGTTCCGAAATTCTCTTTATCAACCTTTCAGACTGCTTGCCTCCGGCGGGCCCACTTTTGGACGCCCAAAAGTGGGCAGAAAAACCGCTGGGGAGACCCCAGACCCCCATTTTTGTCCAATCGGACGCCATCAGGGGAGATGCACGGTTGCCACTGAATTTCTGCGGGGCCGCTGGCCCCTCGTAATCGGTGCGGTGCTCTGCCGCACTTCGCCTGACAGCCCTCGGACTGAGGGCTGCTGCCCTGTATTTCTGTGGCAAAATCCTATACAAATAGTGATATTAAATCAAAAATATACAGATATTATTCAAGATAGCTGCTGTCAAAGCTGTACGGCAGCAGATCCTTCAGGGTCAGCTCCAGGGTCTTGCCCTCCTGGTTCACCAGAATTACCTCCATGGTCAGCTCCGGGTTGAACTCTGCCAGCACCTGGCGGCAGACCCCGCAGGGGGCGGTGAATCGCTCCGTCCGGGCGGCAATGGCAATGCGGGTAAATTTGAGATGCCCCTCGCTGACCGCCTTGAACACGGCGGTGCGCTCGGCGCAGTTGGTGGGGGTGTAGCCGGCGTTTTCGATGTTGCAGCCGGTGTATACCGTGCCGTCGTCGCACTCCAGGGCCGCCCCCACAGGGAAGTGGGAGTAGGGCACATAGGCCATATCCAGCATGGCCACTGCTTTGGCGCACAGTTCTTCCTTTGTCATGGTCAGTCCTCCTTATCTGATTTTCCCGGGAAAGGGGCCTTTACTGCCAGTTCACGCCGTAGTCCGGCCGGGCGTCCCAGTCAAAGATCTCCCGGACGTCGTAGAACTGGCCGTAGCGCTGGTCCACATATTTGCTGCGCAGGGTGGTGCCGTCGGGATGGAGCCGGTCGCAGATAACGGCGCTGATATCCTTCTTAATGGCGCTGAAGCTCTCAATACCCACGGAGCAGAGGATCCGGAAGCCCTGGCCCTGGAGATACTGGAACACTGGGCCGGTCTGCTTCCAATCGTCGCCGTCAGGACGGCTGCCATGGGGGTAGAAGAGGACGTTGGTGGGGCCTACCAGGCTCCCCACCTCGTCAAACCACCGCTGGGTATCGGACTGGACCTTCTCCATGGAGCAGCTGTCCAGGCGGATATGGCCGAAGGTATGGCTGCCGAAAGTCCAGCCGGTACGCTTGAGCTCGGCAATAATGGGCTTGACGGCCTGGATTTCCGACTGGCGGAAGGCCTCCATTTCATCGGTCCACTCCACCGTTTTGTCGGTCTGGGTCCGGTAGCCCAGGATTCCCTGATAGCCGGTAACGCTCAGGCAGGCTTTGGCGCCGAAGGGGGAGAAGTCGGGATGCTCCTCCACGAACTTGTCCAGCATGGGAATGGCGTCCAGATCCCGGCTCACCACCTCGTTGCCCTGGGGATCCTTGCCCCAGGAGGCGATCTTGCCGTCTTCCCCCAGGATCAGCTTGTAGGCAAAGCCGTTTTCCAGCATATATTCATAGTAATTGGTGTCGTCATAGGACAGGATCAGGGGCTTTTTCCCCTCCGGCAGGTACAGGGTATTGCGCACCATCACCGCATTGCCGTTTTCATCGGTGGTTTCGCTCCACACGTCGGCAATGTCCACCAGTACATACCCCCGCTGGTACACGCTCTCCAGGATCCGGGAGAACTCCGTGGCGGTGACCATGTAGTCGTCCAGGCCCTTCTCCTGGCTGTCGCCGTCAAAGGCCAGCTCCGGATAGACGATGACCGGGTGGAAGAAAAGGTGCTCCACGATGCCGTCGTAGGCCACGTAGGTTACGCCGTCCCGGCTGCCGCCCTCGGGCATGACCGTGGGGTCGTAGATATCATAGGGTTCCGGCTCAGGCTCCGGTTCCGGCTCCGGCACAGTGTCCTGGGGATCCTGGGTGTTTTGGGTGCCGTTTTCTTCCAGATCGGCGCTGCCGTTGTTCCCGCCGCAGGCGGCAAGGCTCAGAAGAAGAGCCAGAGCCAGCAGCAGGGCCGCTAATTTCTTCATGGGAAAGACCTCCTGTTGGCGGCGCTTGCCGCCGGGTGTTTGTTCCAAGTATACCACAGACATGGTTACAAACCAACCCCGCCTTGGAGGGAAAGAGTAACAATCGGATGACAAATTTCTACGGGTATCTCCGTGGAGACGGAAAAATACCCGGGCCCGGCCAGGGCCGTTGCCGGGCCTGAACGGGGAAAGCGGTTGCCTGGCGGCGTCGGCTGTGGTACAATACCTCTGCGGAACTCTGAGAGAACAAGGAAAGGAGGGAAACCGCTGTGATGAAAGATCGAGGCTCCCGGCATGAGGAGGATGTGGTACTGCTGCTGAACAAAGGCAAGCAGGGAATCACCCACCTGATCTTTGGCCGGACGGGCATTATTATCCTGCTGCTGGCCATCCAGATCGTGCTGTTGGTGCTGGCCTTTGTGAAGCTCCAGGAGCTGTATTTTAGTTCGGCGGTGCTGCTGTCTCTGGTAGTGGCTTTGGTGGAGATCAGCCGGAAGGGAAATCCTACCGTCAAGCTCAGCTGGGTGCTGCTGACCATGGCGGTGCCGGTATTTGCCATCCCCTTCTATATTCTGGTCAATGCGGACCTGGGCCACCGGCTGGCCCATTTCCGGCTGCGGGAAATCGACAGGGAGACGGTAAAATACGCTCCGCCCCGGCCGGATCTCCGGGAGGAACTGGCCCAGCAGGACCCCGGCGCCGCCCAGCTGGCGGCCTATTTGGAGAAACGGGCCGGATATCCCCTGTACAAGAACTCCGACGCCAAATACTTCCCCCTGGGGGAGGATATGTTTGAGGAAGTGCTCCAGCAGCTGGAAAAGGCCCGGAACTTTATTTTCATGGAGTACTTTATCATTGAGGAGGGCTACATGTGGGGCCGGATCCTCAGTGTGCTGGAGCGGAAGATTAAGGAGGGAGTGGAGGTCCGGGTCCTCTATGACGGCACCTGCGCGGTCACCAAGGTGCCCTACCAGTACCCCCAGGAGCTGCAGAAGCTGGGCATCCAGTGCAAGATGTACGCCCCTCTGAGGCCCATGGTGTCCACCCACTACAACAACCGTGACCACCGGAAAATCCTGGTGGTGGACGGCCGGGTGGCCTTTACCGGCGGCATCAACCTGGCGGATGAGTACATCAACCGCCGTGTCCTCCACGGCCACTGGAAGGATACCGCTGTCATGGTTTCCGGTGAGGCGGTGCGGGGCTTTACCCTGATGTTCCTGCGGATGTGGAACGTGGACAGCCGGCGGGTGGATAACTATGAGCGGTATCTGGGCGCCTCCTTCCCGGTGGAGGCCCCGGGCTACATCCTGCCCTATGGCGACCGGCCCTTTGACGAGGAGCTGGTGGGGGAGACGGTGTATATGGATATTCTCAACCGGGCGAGACGGTACGTCCATATTACCACCCCCTATCTTATTGTGGACAACGAATTGCTCACCGCCCTGACCTATGCCGCCAAGCGGGGGGTAGAGGTGGTGCTGATCGTACCGGCCATCCCTGATAAGAAGTATGTCTATGCCCTCAACCAGACCTATTACCGGGATCTAATCGAGGCGGGGGTGGAGTTGCGGGAGTACACCCCCGGCTTTATTCACGCCAAGATGTTTGTCAGTGATGACACCACCGCCGTGGTGGGCAGCATCAACCTGGATTACCGCAGCCTCTATCTCCACTTCGAGTGCGCGGCCCTGCTCTACGGCTGCGCCGCTGTGGCGGATGTGGAGCGGGACTTCCAGGAGACGAGGGAGAAGAGCCGACAGATCACCCTGGAGGACTGCAGGCGCCGCAAGCTGATCTGGCGGCTTCTGGGCTGGATCCTGCGTCCTCTGGCGCCGCTGATGTAGGGCGGTCAGCGCAGAAATCAGCGCAGAAAAAGGAAGATTCCGGCCGCCGGGCATCGCCTGGCGGCCGGCAGATTTTCCCGGCCGATGGGAACTGGGGCCGGATGAGTGTAGGGCATCAGACAGGTGGATTTTTCCCGGGGGCCGCAAGCTCCGGCGGGAGAGAAGAAATAAGGAGGAAAAACGATGGTACAGGCAATGATGGATCTTCACTGCGATACGCTGACCCGGGAGGGCTTCCCCGGCGGAGAGCGGGAGGTGGGACGGCCCTTTTTTGACCAGAGCCGCTACCAGCTGGCAATCAGCCGCCTGCCGGCAGGGGCCCGGTATGTCCAGTGCTTTGCCATATTCGTGCCCGATGGGCTGCGGGGGGCGGAGGCGGCCTTTTTTGACCGCTACGCCGCCGACTACCACCGGCAGATGGCAGCGGATCCCCGGGTGGCGGACTGCCGCAGCGCCGGGGAGGTGGAATCTGCCCTGAAGGCCGGGAAGATCGCGGGCCTTCTCACCGTGGAGGGCGGCAGCGCCCTGGGAGGAAAGCTGGAACGGGTGGACACCCTGTACCAGGCGGGGGTGCGGATGATGACCCTTACCTGGAACGGGAAAAACGAGCTGGCCTCCGGCCATGATACCGGCGAGGGCTTTACTGCCTTTGGCCGGGAAGCGGTGGCGGCTATGGAGGAGCGGGGGATTGCGGTGGATGTGTCCCACCTCAATGACCGGGGATTCGAGGAGCTGCTGGCGGTGGTGAAGAAGCCTTTTGTGGCCTCCCACTCCAACGCCCGGGCCGTCTGCGGCCACAGACGGAACCTGCCCGACGCCTTTATCCGGGAGATGGTGGCGCGCCGGTGCCTTATTGGGCTCAACTACTGCCGCTACTTCCTCACAGACAGCGGGGAGGGAAGCCGGGAGGACCTGTGGCGCCATGTGGCCCATTTCCTGGAGCTGGGGGCGGCGGACTGCCTGGCCCTGGGCTCCGATTATGACGGCGCCGATATCCCCGGGGATCTGGACAGTGTGGAAAAGGCCCTGGGCCTGGGAGATTTCCTGGTGAGCCGGGGATTGTCGGAGGAAATGGCGGAGAAGATCCTCTTCGGCAACGCCTGGCGGTTTTTCCAGCAGGTTCTCTCCTGAGATGGGAACTTTTTCCCAGCCTTTTTCGTCTGATGGCTCCGGCAGGAAAAGATTTTACCCCAATTCTGCAAAAATAGACTTGAAAAGCCACGCTGTCTGTGGTATAACAGCGCCGGACTATCGAACGATTATGTAATGGCGGCGAGGGCGCCGTCTCAGGAGAGCGACTATGGAAAAACGCAACCCCTTCTTTTTTACGGCGGATGATGCCGATCAGCTGGCCCGGTCCCAGGCCGCGGACCGTGCCAATGAGTACCTCTACCGGGTGCTGGATATCGGACAGTACATGCTCCAGAGCGGAGCGGAGATCAGCCGGGTGGAGGACAGTATCCGCCGCCTGTGTACCTCCTTCGGCGCCCAGCGCACCGATGTGCTGACCATTACCTCCAGCATCGTGGTAACGATTTATGCCCCTCAGTTTGGGGCGGTGACCCAGACCCGCCGGGTGGCGGGCCAGCAGTACGACCTCCATCGCCTGGAGCTGCTCAACCAGCTCAGCCGCCGGATCTGCACCGAGTACCTGAGTCTGGAGGAAACCGAGGCGGCTTTGGAGGAGATCCGGAAGGTGCCCCAGTATCCCTTCGGGGTGCAGCTTCTGACCTATGCGCTGATTTCCGCCTCCTTCTCCCTGTTCTTTGGCGGCAGCGCCATGGATGCGGTGGCCTCCGGCCTTATCGGCGTGCTGCTGCGGTATCTGGACCGGGTGATCCGGCAGCTGGAGGCCAACGCCTTCCTTTCTGCCCTGATCTGCTCCTGCGTGGGTGGTTTGCTGGCTGCCTCGTCGGTGGCTCTGGGGCTGGGGGAGTCCGTGGATATGATCAGCATCGGCAATATCATGCTCCTGATTCCCGGCATCCCCCTGACCACCTCTCTGCGGGATATGTTCAGCGGCAATACCATTTCCGGCCTGCTGCGCTTCAGCGAGGCCATTTTGCTGGCCCTCACCATCGCCTTCGGCTTCGCCATGGTGGCGGCCTTGATGTAAGGAGGGTGCGGATATGGATTTTAGCAGCTATGTTCTCCAGCTTGCCTCTGCCTTTGCCGGCTCCATGGGCTTTGCCCTGCTGTTCCAGGTCCGGCGGAGGAAGCTGCTGCTGGCCAGCCTGGGGGGCCTTCTGGCCTGGGCGGTATACCTAGCCCTGGGCCCGGTGATGCCTCAGGATGTGCCCCGGTTCTTTATTGCCTCTATGGTGCTGACCATCTATGCCGAGGTGCTGGCCCGGGTGGTCAAATGCCCCGCCACCCTGTTCCTGGTGACGGCGGCAGTGCCTCTGATCCCCGGCGGCTCCCTGTACCACACCATGCGCTACTTTGTGGCGGGGGATTTTGCCGCCAGCTCGGCCCAGGGCCTTAATACCCTGCTGCTGGCTTTGGCCATTGCGGTGGGGATGATCGTGCCTATGTCCTTCTTCCAGCTGGTGCGCCGGGTGCGCATGTGGCGGGGGAGAGAGACCCGGCAGAGCCTTTGATTCCCCTGCGGCAAACGGCCCCGGCAGGCAAGGCCTGCCGGGGCCGCGGTGTATTTTGCCTGCCGCCGGGGCCTCTGAACAGACGGTAAATATGCCGCTTTTTTCAAATGACTCCCATTGGCGGCAGACAAGCGCTTTTTCCCTGGGGAGAGGTTGTTTTTTTCCGGCAGATTTGTTATGCTAGGGCGGGAGAAGAGCCCGCCTTTCCCGGGCGGGCGGTACGGATAGCGGCGGTGGCCGCGGAGGAAGAATTGGATGATTCGGATATTGATCGTGGAGGATGAAAAGCCTATTGCCGACCTGCTGGACATGAGTCTGACGGCGGCAGGCTATACCTGTGACTGCCTGATGAGCGGTACCGCGGCGGCGGACGCCGTGGGGGAGAAGCGCTATGACCTGATCCTCCTGGACGTGATGCTGCCGGGGATCGATGGCTTTGAGCTGATGGAATACCTGGCGCCTCTGGGTATCCCGGTGATCTTCATTACCGCCCGCAGTGCGGTAAAGGACAAGATCCGGGGGCTGAAGCTGGGGGCGGACGACTATATTGTCAAGCCCTTTGAGATCGCGGAGCTGCTGGCCCGGGTGGAGACGGTGCTGCGCCGCTGCCGCCGGACCGACGGTACCATCACCGTAGGGGATGTAACCGTGGATACCCAGTCCCGGGTGGTGACCAAGGCCGGGGAAGTGGTGCCTCTTACCGCCAAGGAGTACGCCCTGCTGCTGCTGTTTTTGCAGAACCGGAACATTGCCCTGTTCCGGGAGACGATTTACGAGCGGGTGTGGGAAAACGATTACATGGGCGACAGCCGTACGGTGGACCTTCATGTCCAGCGGCTGCGGAAAAAGCTGGGCTGGCAGGAGCGGATCACCGCCGTGTATAAGGTGGGCTACCGCCTGGAGGTCCGGGAATGAAAATCGCCTGGAAGGTGGCCCTGGCCACGCTGTGTATCCTGGTGGTGTTTTTCGGCGCAGGCAGCTGCCTGCTGATCTCCCTCTCCTTTCGCTCGGCACTGACCCGGGAGGTGGATGTAGCCCAGGAGGAGCTGCAAATGCTGCGGCTGTCCTATGAGGCGGTGTGCGTGGCCCGGGGCATTACCATGGAAAACATGTTCAAGGAAGGCAGGAGCGTAGCCCGGGTGCTGGAGGAAAACCGGTATTTTGCCGGACGGCAGTTCCGGGTGACCACAGAGAGCGGGCGGAAGGTGTATTCCACCATGGAGGCTGCCAGCGACCAGGAGCTCCTGGAGGAGATCGACGATTCCTCCCGGGGCTACTCGATCCGTCGGGATGAAAAAACCGGGAGGGTATTTATCCACTGCGCCGATACCGTCACCCTGGACAACGGGGTGCTGTATCTGGAGAGCGCCCGGGATATTACCAGCCTCTTTGCCGACCGGGCCGTCCATTACCGGATCTACCGTTACCTGCTGCTGGCGGTGGTATCTGCCGCGGTGGGCGTGTTGTATCTCACCTCTGTCTGGCTTACCCGGCCCATCCGGGACCTGGGAAAGGCTGCCAACCGCCTGGCCGCCGGGGATTACACCTCCCGGGCGGAGGTGGCCGGCGGCGACGAGGTCAGCGAGCTGGCGGAGAATTTCAACCAGATGGCCGACGCGGTGGAAAAAAACGTCCACGCCCTGGCGGAATCTGCCCAGCGGCAGGAGGATTTTACCGCCAGCTTTGTCCATGAGCTGAAAACGCCTCTCACTGCCATCATCGGCTATGCGGACATGCTCCGCAGCGGCGCCCTGGAGGAGGAAAAAAGCCGGAAGGCGGCGGGATACATTTTTTCCGAGGGCAAGCGGCTGGAGCGGCTGAGCCTGTCCCTGATGGATCTGCTGGTGGCAGGCCACAGGGCGGCAGAGGTAAAAACGGTGGATATGGCCCGGCTGTGCCGGCTGGCGGCGGAGGCCGCCCGGCCCGGCATGAACGCCCGGGATCTCACCCTTACTGTTCAGGCGGAGGAGGGGAGTCTGCCGGGAAATGAAAGCCTGCTGGAGACCCTTTTGCTGAATCTTCTGGACAACGCCCGGAAGGCCTCGCCGTCCGGCGCGGCTGTGACGCTGGAGGGCAGGGCCCTGCCGGAGGGATATTGCGTGACCGTGACGGATCACGGCCGGGGTATCCCCGCCTCAGAGCTGGATAAGATCACCCGGGCATTCTACATGGTGGACAAGTCCCGGTCCCGGGCCGAGGGCGGCGCCGGATTGGGATTGGCCCTGTGTGAGACCATTGTCCGTTTTCACGGCGGAAAAATGGCCTTTACCAGCGAGGAAGGCCAGGGAACGAGAGTGGAAGTGACGCTGGGAGGTGCTGGCTGTGCGACATAAGCGGTTCTGGATCGCGCCGGTGCTGACCGTGGCCCTGGTGGCTCTGGCCTTTTACCTGCCGCCTCACGTTTCCCAGTGGTATGACGAACAAATTATGGACGAGCCCAGGATTACCCAGGGGGAGGAACGGGAGGGACTGGCGGACAGCATCCGGCTGACCGTGGCGGAAAAGCTGCTGCTGCTCCGGGAGGGCAGCCTGTCCTTCCTGGCTTTGCCGGGAGAGGAGTCGGAAATCCGCTATATTCTGGAGGATGGAAAAGGAAATGCCTATATCAGCAGCGAACCTGTCGTAGGCGAGGATGCATCCAATTATGAGGAATGGGCGGCCCGGCTGGAAGGTGTGAAGCGGGAACTGCTGGCTCTGCAGCGGGCCGGGGGCCTGCCGGAGCTTTGGTCGGAGGATGAGGAGCCGGAGCTGGCTGACAGCGGTGAGATGCTCTATATCGACAACGACACCCAGGTGAGCTTTATGGCCTGCCATATGGAGCTGACCTTTCCCAGCTGCAGCCTGGGGCTGACGGTGGATGATCAGTCGGGGAAAATTTTGTCCCTGTCTCTGCGCTGGCTCCGGGAAGCGCCCCCCAGCTGGGGGGCCGCAGGCACCGCCGGGTTTGGCGGCGCCTGGCGGGATTACTGGGGCATGGACAGCGTGGATACGGGCTGGAACAGTCCCCGGATCAATGAGATCCTGTCTTCCGCGTTAGCCCTTACCAGCAACAGCGGGGATTATTCCGCCGCGGGAGAGATCGGCTTTACTTACGACGGCCAGACCTTCCGCGCCCCTTTGTATGGTTGGGGATCCGGCAGCAGCTGCGCCATTCAATGGAATAGGTAGACCCGGGCGGCAGGGGCCGCCCATACACCCAGCGGCGGGGCCTGCGCCCCGTCCTTTGCCCGCCGCCGAAGGCGGCGGATGACCCAAGAAGGAGGACCTTAGAACATGAATTCCCGTGGCCGCAGAAGGCGGCGCAAAATCTATGTGGGGCCGGGAGCAGTGCTGCTGCTTCTGGCAGTGATCGCAGTGATCGTAGTGGCGGCTGTGGCCCTGCGGGGCTGTGGAGCGGAGGACCCGGCGCCTGCCGGCGGTGACGACGCCGCGGTGGGTGACGTCCAGCCTGACGGCGGTCAGGAGGAGGAGCAGGAGGATCCGGAAAACACCAAGCCCGAAGGGGTGACCACCTCCGCCGGAGTGAACTGCACCCTGATGGATCTGGGGGAGGAGGCCATTTACACCGGTGAGCTGATCCTGGTGAACAACAGCACCTTCTTCCATTTCCCGGAAAACCAGGAGCTGGTCAGCGTCTATGAAGAGAAAAACGACAGCTACTATGTAGGCGGCACCAACGTATACCTGGCCCCGGCGGCCATGGATGCCCTCAACGCCATGCTGGCGGACTTTACCGCCCAGGGCGGCAGCAAGAGTGTCAACGTGGTGGCGGGCCACCGTACCGAGGAGTTCCAGCAGCACCTCTTTGACCAGAGCGTGGAGCGCAACGGCCTGGAGCATGCTCAGAAATACGTGGCCCAGCCCGGCGGCAGCGAGCACCACACCGGCTATGCCCTGGACCTGAACATCTACCACAGCGACGGTACCAGTGAGGAGTACGACGGCACCGGTGAGTACGCCTGGATCAACGACAATTGCCAGAACTACGGCCTGGTGGTGCGCTATGCCACCGACAAGGCGGATATCACCGGTATCGGCAATGAGCCCTGGCACTTCCGGTATGTGGGGATCCCCCACGCCACCCAGATGGTGAAGGAGGGGCTGTGCCTGGAGGAGTATATCGACTACCTCAAGGATTTCACCGCCCAGGGAGAACACCTGATGATCGAATGCGTGTCCGGCACCTATGAGGTGTGGTACGCCGAAGGGTCTGCCATTTATGTCCCCGACAGCGGGGAATACACCGTTTCCGGCAACAATGTGGACGGCCTTATCGTCACCTGCAAGGTGGCGTAAGGGCAGCCGGGACAAGAGAAAACGCCTGTTTTTTCATACAAGCCGGGGAAAAGGTCTTTTCTTTTCCCCGGCTTGTTGCTATACTGAAAAGAGTTTATGGAAAAAGAGGGGAGGCTTCCTCGTGGAGCAAAGGAAATATGTGATCCCCGTAACCTATGTAAAATGCGCCTTCTGCACCGCCAAAAACCACTGCGCCGCCTGCGGCGGGGAGCTCAGCGAGGCCCTGGCCGCCCGGGAGGGCGTGGACAGCGCCGCCGTGGATCTCCTGGCCCATACGGCCCGGATTACCTCGCCTATGGAGCGGGAGGATATAGAAGATCTTTTGGAGGGCATGGGCCTTATGGCCGACTGAGTCCCTCCCTTACGGATACACAGAAACCACAGAAAAGGAGCGTACCGCCATATGAGCCACATCGACACCATCTGCGTCCAGGGAGGCTACCGCCCCGGCAACGGGGAGCCCCGCCAGGTGCCCATTATCCAGTCCACCACTTTCAAATATGACACCAGCGAGGACATGGGCAAGCTCTTCGACCTGGAGGCCGAGGGGTATTTTTACAGCCGCCTCCAGAATCCCACCTGCGACCACGCCGCCGCCAAGATCTGCGAGATGGCGGGCGGCGCCGCCGCTATGCTCACCTCCTCCGGCCAGGCGGCCAACTTCTACGCCGTGTTCAACATCGCCACCTGCGGGGACCACGTGGTGGCCTCCAGCAGCATCTACGGCGGTACCTATAACCTCTTTGCCGTGACCATGAAGAAGATGGGGGTGGACTTTACCTTTGTCTCCCCGGACTGCACCGACGAGGAGCTGGACGCCGCCTTCCGGCCCAACACCAAGGCGGTGTTCGGCGAGACCATCGCCAACCCTGCCCTCACCGTCCTGGACATTGAGAAGTTTGCCGCCGCCGCTCACCGCCACGGCGTGCCCCTCATTGTGGACAACACCTTTGCCACCCCCGTCCTCTGCCGGCCCTTCCAGTGGGGAGCGGACATCGTCACCCACTCCACCACCAAGTACATGGACGGCCACGCCAGCGCCGTAGGCGGCTGCATCGTGGACAGCGGCAATTTTGACTGGATGGCCCACGCCGAGAAGTTCCCGGGGCTCTGCACCCCTGACGAGAGCTATCACGGCGTCACCTACGCCACCCGTTTCGGCAAGGGGGCCTATATCACCAAGGCTACCGCCCAGCTCATGCGGGACTTCGGCTCCACCCCTTCTCCCCAGAGCGCCTTTTTGCTGAACATCGGCCTGGAGAGCCTCCATGTCCGTATGCAGCGCCACTGTGAGAACGCCCAGGCGGTTGCGGAGCATCTGCAAAGCCATGAGAAGATCGCCTGGGTCCGGTACAGCGGCCTTCCCGGAGATCCCTACCACGCCCTGGCGGAGAAGTACCTGCCCCTGGGCTCCTGCGGCGTGGTGAGCTTCGGGGTAAAGGGAGGCCGGGCCGCTGCCGAGACCTTCATGAAGCATCTGAAGCTGGGAGCTATCGCCACCCATGTGGCCGACGCCCGGACCTGCTGCCTCCATCCCGCCTCCTCCACCCACCGGCAGATGAACGACCAGGAGCTGATCGCCGCCGGAGTGCCGGCGGACCTGGTGCGTCTGAGCGTGGGCCTGGAGAGCAAGGAGGACCTGATTGCCGACATCGACCAGGCCCTGGCCGCCCTGTAACCCCGTTTATTCCATCCCAAGGAGGAACCGCCCCATGCCTATCCGCATCCCCAACGAGCTGCCCGCTACCCGGGTGCTGACAGAGGAGAATATCTTCGTTATGACGGAGACCCGGGCCATGACCCAGGATATCCGTCCCCTGAAGATCCTGCTTCTTAACCTCATGCCCACCAAGATCGCCACGGAGACCCAGCTCAGCCGCCTTCTCAGCAATACCCCCCTTCAGGTGGAGCTGGAGCTGATCTGCCCTGCGGGCCATGTGCCCAAAAACACGCCTCAGGAGCATATGCTGGCCTTCTATCAGCATTTTTCCGATGTGAAGGACCGGAACTTCGACGGCATGGTCATTACCGGCGCGCCGGTGGAGCACCTGCCCTTTGAGGAAGTGGAGTACTGGCCGGAGCTCTGCGAGATTATGGAGTGGAGCAAGTCCCATGTCCACAGCACCTTCCACATCTGCTGGGGGGCCCAGGCGGGGCTTTACTACCACTACGGCATCCAAAAATATCCCCTGGCGGAGAAGCTCTTCGGGGTGTTCCCCCATATCGTGGAGCGGAAAACCAACATGCTCTTCCGGGGCAGTGATGACGTGTTCATGGTGCCCCACTCCCGGCACACCACCATCCGCCGGGAGGATGTGGAAAAAGTGAAGGAACTGAAGATCCTGGCCACCTCCCCGGAGGCAGGGATCTACGCCCTGTCCACTGAGGGCGGCCGTCAGATCTTCATCACCGGCCACAGTGAGTATGACGCCCTGACCCTGGAGCAGGAGTTCCTGCGGGACAAGAACAAGGGCCTGCCCATCGCGGTGCCCAAGAATTACTACCCCAATGACGACTACACCCAGCCGCCCCGGGTGACCTGGCGCTCCTGCGCCAACCTGCTGTACAGCAACTGGCTGAACTATTTCGTCTATCAGACCACGCCTTACGATTTGGATCAGCTTACATCTTTGGACCATTAATCAAAAAGAAAGGATGCCTTTATGAAGCAGCTTACCGATTTCAGCCGTATCCACTTTGGGGTGCTGCCCACCCCCCTCTACAAGCTGGAGAACCTCAGCCGTGAATTTGGCAAGAACATCTACATCAAGCGGGACGATATGATCGGCGTGGCCCTGGGCGGCAACAAGGTCCGCAAGCTGGAGTACCTGCTGGCTGACGCCCGGGATCAGGGGGTGGACGTGGTCCTCACCGCCGGCGGCCCCCAGTCCAACCACGCTATGCTCACCGCCGCCTGTGCCTCCCGGATCGGCATGAAAGCCATCCTGGTGCTGAAAAAGCGGGGAGAGATCACCGGCGGCAATCTGATTCTGGATGATATCTACAACGCAGAGGTCCGGCTGGTGGATACCGACAGCTATGACGATGTGTATGCCGAGATGGACCGCATCATGGAGGAGCTGCGGAAGGCGGGCCATACCCCCTACTTTATCCCTGTGGGCGGCAGCGTGCCCCGGGGCTCCCTGGGCTATGTGGGCTGCGTGGAGGAGATTGCCCGGCAGAGCAAGGAGCTGGGCGTGACCTTCAGCTCCATCATCAGCGCCACCGGTTCCGGCGGCACCTACGCCGGCCTTACCTACGGCGCCAAGCTCCACCTGCCCGGCACCCGGTCCGTAGGCGTGGGCGTGTGCGACGACCCCTTTGAGGACATTACCTTTGACCTGATGAACGGCCTGAAGGAGCTGATGGAGTCCGATGTGCCTGTGTCCCGGGAGGATATTCACATCCGCTTCTGCATCGGCCCGGGCTACGCCATCCCCAGCCCCGAGGGCTGTGCGGCGGTGCGTCGTCTGGCCCGCAGCGAGGGGATCCTGGTGGATCCGGTGTACACCGGCAAGGCCCTGGCCGGCTTCTTCCAGATGCTGGAGGAGGGCTATTTCGACGGGGAGGAGAACATCCTCTTTGTCCATACCGGCGGCGCCGGCGCCCTGTTTGCCGTGGACCTGCTGCCCGAGGCGTAAGAAGAGAACTGAAACAGCGATCCCCCTCCGGATTTCCGGAGGGGGATTGTTTTTGGGCCGGCAGAGGGGGGAGACGCCCTCAGCGGATGAAATTGGTCTTAACCGCAGGCTCTGCCTCCGGCTCCTCCAGGCCTGCCGCCTTTCCGGCGGCAATGGACTTGATGAGCCAGGCCATGTTGCGGCCCAGGGTCCGCATAATGGCCATCCCCTCCAGGTCCTGCCGTACCTCGTCGGGGGTGTTGCCGTGGACCATGTTCCAGTACCGGGAGGACACCACCGGCATCTGGTTGATGGTGAAGTATTTGTTCAGCTGGTCCAGGGCCGCCGTGGTGCCGCCCCGCCGGGCGGAGACCACCGCCGCGCCGGGCTTCAGACGCAGCTTCCCGCTGGCGGCGTAAAACAGCCGGTCCAGCACGCCGGTAATCTGGCCGGAGGCGGCGGCGTAGTGGACGGGAGAGCCTACCACCAGGCCGTCGCAGTCGTCCAGCTTGGGGATAATGTCGTTGACCACATCCTTGCGCACACACAGCCCGGTCTTGCGGCAGCCGCCGCAGCCCAGACAGCCGGTAGCGGGGGAGGCCCCCAGCCACAGAATCTCCGCCGTTACGCCCGACGCCTCCAGGGCGGCGGCTACCTCGCTGAGGGCGGTATAGGTGCAGCCCTTTTCGTGGGGGCTGCCGTTGAGCAGTAATACCTTCATATTGTGCCTCCTATTCCCAAGGTTTTCGGTATTCAGTATAGCATCTTTTCCGTAAAAGGCAACCGAAAGAGGGCGAGAGGGAGGAAGAGAGGGTAAAACTGCATAATTGCCGTGGAAAAAAAGGAAGCGCCTCAGGCATAGTGACGGCGGATTTGGGGGAAAATAAATATTTATTCATTTTTTCTGAAAATCTATTGACAAAACAAAGGCGGCGTGCTATGCTCCCTAACGTCCCACAAAATCAGCGGGACACGGAAGATTTGGATGGGAGCGATCCCACGCATAGATTGGAAAGGATGAATAAGATGAAAAAGCTGATGACACTGATCCTGGCTCTGGCCATGGTGCTGAGTCTGGCTGCCTGCGGCGGCGGCAAAACCACATTGAAGATTCTGGAGACGGAGTATGCCGTAGAGGACTACGCCATCTGCGTGGCCAAGGAGAACGAGGAGCTGCTGGCTAAGCTCAACGAGGCCCTGGCTGCCCTGAAGGCTGACGGCACCGCTCAGAAGATCGTGGACAAGTACATCTCCGGCGTGGAGCACGACCTGGCCTTCCAGCAGGATGCTGAGGGCAAGGAAGAGCTCATCATGGCCACCAACGCCAACTTCCCCCCCTATGAGTACTATGAGAACGACCAGGTGGTGGGTATCGACGCGGAAATGGCGGCTGCCATTGCTGATTACCTGGATATGAAGCTGACCATTGTGGACACCGAGTTTGGTTCCATCATCGGCGGCGTTCAGACCGGTAAGTATGACATGGGCATGGCCGGCATGACCATTACCGAGGACCGTCTGGAGAGCGTCAACTTCACTGACAGCTACGCTACCGGCGTACAGGTGGTTATCGTCCCCGAGGACAGCCCCATCACCGACCTGGATGTGCTGCTGGATCCCGAAGCCGACTATAAGGTGGGCGTGCAGCAGGATACCACCGGCGACATCTACATGTCCGATACGGCTGAGAACGGCGGCGTAGGCGAGGACCGGGTGGTGCGCTACAAGGCCGGCGCCGATGCCGTCCAGGCTCTGATCACCGGCAAGGTGGACTGTGTGGTTATCGACCAGGAGCCTGCCAAGAACTTTGTGGAGACCAACAACAAGTAACACCCATCTGTGTGCAATACTCAGACCGGAGGCGCAGTGCCGCCTCCGGTCTGAACTGCCGAATTTGCCCGGTAAGGAGGACATGACATGGGCGCAATGACGGAGTGGTGGCTGGATTTCCAGGACACCTTTTACCGCTGCTTTATTGAGGATGACCGCTGGAAGTACCTGGTGCGGGGCCTGGGCAACACGCTGCTCATTACCTTTTTCGCCCTGATCCTGGGCGTGGTGATCGGCGTGGTGGTGGCCATGGTCCGGGCCAGCTACGATAAGAACAAGGATGAGACGCGCCCGGGCTTTGGCCGCTGGCTGCTGGGCTTTTTCAATGGGCTGTGCAAGATTTACCTGACGGTGATCCGCGGCACCCCTGTGGTGGTGCAGCTGTTGCTGGGCGTGTTTGCCATTTTGCTGTTTCTGGGCAACGATGTGGTCATCGCCTGCATCGTCTTCGGCGTCAACTCCGGCGCCTACGTGGCGGAGATCATCCGCTCCGGTATCATGTCCATCGACGAAGGGCAGTTTGAGGCCGGCCGCAGCCTGGGCTTCAACTATATCCAGACCATGCGCTACATCATCATTCCCCAGGCCTTTAAAAATGTGCTGCCGGCCCTGGCCAACGAGTTTATCGTCCTGATCAAGGAGACTTCCGTGGCGGGCTATGCGGGTATCATTGATCTGACCAAGGGCGGCGATATTATTCGCGGCCGTACCTTTGAGGCGTTTATGCCTCTGATCGCCGTGGCGGCCATCTACCTGGTCCTGGTGGTGTTCTTTACCTGGCTGGTAGGCAAGCTGGAGAGGAGGCTGAGAAGCAGTGAGCGATAACGTATTGATCCGGGTCTCCGGCCTGTGCAAGCACTTTGCCGGCGGCGATGTGAAGGCCCTCAACGGCGTGTCCGCCGAGATCCGCAAGGGCGAGGTGGTGGTGGTCATCGGACCCTCCGGTTCCGGCAAGTCCACCTTCCTGCGGTGCCTGAACCTGCTGGAGCGGCCCACCGCCGGCACCATCACCTTTAACGGCGCCGATATTACGGATCCCAAGGTGGATATCAACATTCACCGCCAGAAGATGGGCATGGTGTTCCAGCACTTCAACCTCTTCCCCCATATGACCATCCTGGAGAACATGACCCTGGCCCCCATGAAGCTTCTGGGCAAAACCCGGGAGGCGGCGGAGAGCAAGGCCATGGCCCTGTTGGACCGGGTGGGCCTGGCAGACCGGGCCAAGGCTTATCCCAGCCAGCTCTCCGGCGGCCAGAAGCAGCGTATTGCCATTGTCCGGGCCCTGTGCATGGAGCCGGAAGTGATGCTCTTTGACGAGCCTACCTCCGCTTTGGACCCTGAGATGGTGGGGGAGGTGCTGGAGGTCATGAAGGATCTGGCCCACGAGGGCATGACCATGGTGGTGGTGACCCACGAAATGGGCTTTGCCCGGGAGGTGGGCAGCCGTGTGATTTTCATGGACGGCGGCGTTATTGTGGAGGAAAATGAGCCTCAGCAGCTCTTTGAGCATCCCCAGAGCGAGCGTCTGCAATCCTTTTTGGCCAAGGTGCTGTAACAAAAAAACAGACGGGAGAGGAACGTTGTCCTCTCCCGTTTTTTCATGGGAGGCCCGCCGGCGGCCCCATTGTCAACCTGAGGGGAATGTGGTATGATACCCATACTTGCAAGGAAAAAGGAGTAACCAATATGGCATATATCGTGACGATCCTCCTGTGTATCGCGGCGGACCAGGCGGTAAAGTTCTGGACGGTGGCGAACCTGGAGCTCTTTGAGACGAAGCCCCTGCTTCCCGGCCTGGTGGAGCTGTGCTACGTCCAGAATACCGGCGGCGGATTTTCCATCCTGACGGAGCACACCTGGCTGCTCACAGTGGTGACGGCGGTGCTGATGATGGTGGTGGCCTGGGCCATGGTGAAGAAGCTGTTCCCCCATCCGGCGGCCATGTGGACCATGACGCTGATCCTGGGGGGCGGCCTGGGGAACTTTGTGGATCGGGTGCGGCTGGGCTATGTGGTGGATATGTTCCACTTTGAGTTCCTGCCCTCCTTCCCGGTGTTCAACGTGGCGGATATGCTGATTGTCTGCGGCACCATCGGCTTTGCGGCCTATTACCTGCTGCTCCACGACAGGGCGGCGGGAAAGAGGAAGGAGGCGTCCCGTGGAAACGGCCATCCTGACGGCAACGCCTGACCAGGCAGGGGCGCGGCTGGACGCCTTCCTGGCTTCGGCCCTGCCGGAGCTGACCCGGTCAGCGGCCCAGCGGCTCATTGCCGAAGGCCATGTGACAGTGGACGGCAAGACTCCCGCCAAGAGCATGAAGCTTGCCGGCGGGGAGCAGGTGGCGGTGACGCTGCCGGAGCCGGAGGAGGCCCAGGCCCTGCCGGAGGACATCCCGCTGGATGTGGTGTATGAGGATGACGATGTGATCGTCATCAATAAGCCGGTGGGCATGGTGGTCCACCCGGCTCCGGGCCACAGCGGCGGCACCCTGGTCAACGCCCTCCTCCACCACTGCGGCGACAGCCTCAGCGGCATCGGCGGGGAGCTGCGGCCCGGCATCGTCCACCGCATCGACCGGGATACCAGCGGCCTGATTATTGCCGCCAAAAATGACTTTGCCCATCAGGCCCTCTCCCTCCAGCTCCAGGACCACAGCCTCTGCCGAACCTATGAGGCGGTGGTCATGGGGAACCTCCGGGAGGACAGGGGCACCGTGGACGCCCCCATTGGCCGCTGCCCCAGTGACCGGAAGAAAATGGCGGTGGTCCGCCAGGGGGGCAAAAACGCCGTTACCCACTGGGAGGTGCTGGAGCGGTTTCCCGGCTATACCTATGTTCGCTGCCGGCTGGAGACGGGCCGTACCCACCAGATCCGGGTCCACATGGCCTACATTGGCCATCCCCTCTATGGTGATACTGTGTACGGCGCCAAAAAGCCGGCCCCGGGCATGACAGGCCAGTGCCTCCACGCGGTGGGCCTTACCTTCCGTCACCCCCGCACCGGGGAGACGGTGTCCCTCAGCTGCCCCCTCAACGGGGAGTTTGCGGCTTTTCTGCGGAAATTGAGAGGAAACGGATAATGGAACGAGAGAAGATCATGACCTATCTGGAGGGGGACATCCTCCAGAACGCGCCGCTGCTGGCGGCCTTGACCCGGGGTACCGGGGAGCTGGTGGCCGGCGGAGGGGAGAGCGCCCTGCTCTATGAGGCCTCCGGGGTATATATGCTCTCGGCGGCCAGCCGGGAGGCGGCGGAGAAAGTGCTGGAGGCTCTGCCTGCCTGTACCGCCCTGGTGGCCTGTCAGGCGGATCTGGCGGATATCCCGGCGGCAAAATACGGCCTGGAGGTGGGGGAGAGCTGCCATCAGGCTGTGTACACCGGCGGCCCGCTGCCTCTGGATGACGTGCTGACCTTCCGGGCCCCCAACGAGGCGGAGCTGGATCTGATTGACGCCACCTATGACCTGGATGACCGGGCGGGACTGGCCAAGCTCCGGGACCGGGGCATGCTGTTCGCCGGGTTTGCCGGGGAGGATTTTGTGGGCTATGTGGGACGTCACCGGGAGGGCAGCGTGGGGCTGCTCAACGTGTTCCCCCAGTACCGCCGCCGGGGCTATGGCCAGCGGCTGGAGACCTTTATCCTCAACCGGGTGGTAGCGGCAGGGGAGAGGCCCTATTGCCAGATTTTCCAGGGGAACCATGCCTCTTTGGCCCTTCAGGCTAAGCTGGGATGGGTTTTGGCGGCAAAGCCTATCTGCTGGCTGTTCCCGCCGGAGGAATGACCTTTGGAGCCTTGCCGTTGTGAATCAGATGAAAAAGCCCCCGCAGGCACCTGCCTGCGGGGGCTTTTGGCGTTTGTCTGGCGGTATTTGCGGGAGGCGGGGCGCTGGGTCTGTGCGGGGCCCCCGGGACTGGCGGTGGAGAAGAGGGAGCTTACAGCTCCTCCAGCTCATCCAGCCACAGCTTGGCCACTGCATCCGACGGCATCCGCCAGTCCCCGCGGGGGCTGAGGGCCACGGAGCCCACCTTGGGCCCGTCGGGGAGGCAGGAGCGCTTGAACTGCTGGACAAAGAACCGGCGGTAGAAATTCTTCAGCCACTTGAGGATCACCGCCCGGTCATATTTGCGGCCCAGGGCCTGCTCCGCCAGCCGCAGCACCTTCCTGGGGCCAAAGCCCCAGCGGATAATGTAGTAGAGGAAGAAGTCGTGTAGTTCATAGGGCCCCACCAAATCCTCGGTTTTCTGGCTGATCTCCCCCTGGACGGCGGGCAGCAGCTCCGGGGACACCGGGGTGTCCAGAATGTCCTCCAGTACGTGGGTGAGATCCTCATCCTTTTGCAGGTTGTCCCGGGCTACATAGTCCACCAGGTGGCGCACCAGGGTCTTGGGGATGGAGCCGTTGACGCCGTACATACTCATATGGTCGCCGTTGTAGGTGGCCCAGCCCAGGGCCAGCTCACTGAGATCCCCGGTGCCGATGACAAGGCCGCCGCTCTGGTTGGCGATGTCCATGAGTACCTGGGTGCGCTCCCGGGCCTGGGCATTTTCAAAGGTGACGCTGTGGTCGTCCATGCTGTGGCCGATGTCCTTGAAATGGCTCTTGACGGTGTCGCCGATGGGGATAGTCCGCAGGGTAGCCCCCATCCGCTCCGCCAGGATCACGGCGTTGTTCTTGGTACGGTCGGTGGTGCCAAAGCAGGGCATGGTCACGGCGATGATGTCCGTGGCAGGCCGGCCCAGCATGCCCATGGCCAGGGCGGTAATGAGAAGAGCCAGGGTGGAGTCAAGGCCGCCGCTAAGGCCCACCACCGCCGTTTTGGCGCCGGTATGCTCTAGCCGCTTCTTCAGACCCAGGGCGGCAATGGTCAGAATCTCCTCGCACCGGTCAGAGCGGTCGGCGGCGTTTTCCGGCACAAAGGGGGTGGGGGAGATATACCGGGTGATGGGAGTCTGGCAGGGGGTGAATTCCGCCCAGGCACAGGCGAAGCCGTCCCGGTTTGTCTCAGCAAAGCCGGGCTCCCGGGGGAAGGTGGTCAGCCGCCGGCGCTCATACACCAGCCGCTGTACGTCGATCTCGCTGATAGTGAGGCCGGTGGCAAAGCGCTTCTCCGCCAGGAGAGCGCCATTTTCCGCGATCATATTGTGGCCGGCAAATACCAGGTCGGTGGTGGACTCGCCCTCGCCGGCGTCGGCGTAGACATAGCCGCAGCACAGACGGCCCGACTGGCCCACCACCAGCTGCCGGCGGTAGGCGGCTTTGCCTACCACCTCGTTGGAGGCGGAGAGGTTCACAATCAGGGTGGCTCCTGCCTCCGCCAGTCGGCGGGAGGGAGGATCGGCGGCCCACAGGTCCTCACAGATCTCGATGCCCACCTTCAGGCCGGGGACGCCCTTGCACTCAATAATGGTCTGGCCCAGGGTCATGTGAAGGGTGTCGGCACCGTCGTCGGGGCAGGGTACCTCCAGGGTCAGGGCCTGGGAAACGCCGCCGGGGGTAAACCAGCGCTGCTCATAGAACTCCCCATAGTTGGGCAGGTAGGTCTTGGGCACCACCGCCAGGACTTCCCCTTTCTGGATCGCCACGGCGCAGTTATAGAGCTTTCCGGCGCAGCGCAGGGGCATACCGAACACCGCCAGGATCTCCAGGTGGCTGGTAGCCTTGAGAATGGTCCGCAGGCCCTCCATGGCCCCTTCCAGCAGGGTGTCGTGGAGGAACAGGTCGCCGCAGGTATAGCCCGTAAGGCACAGCTCCGGCAGGGCCAGGATCTTCACGCCCTGCTTGTCCGCCTCCCGGATCATGGTAAAGATCTGCTCGGCGTTGTACCGGCAGTCCGCCACCCGGATCCGGGGGGTGCCTGCCGCCACACGGATAAAGCCGTCTTTCATGGCAAAAGCCTCCTTCAAAGATGGGAAAATGATTGTTTGGGGTTATTGTACCCCGGCGGAGGGAAAAATGCAACAGCCCAGCCGCCGGAAGGCCCAGCCGCCGAAAGAGACCGCTCCATTAGGGGCTGGTGCCCTTGAGGGAGCAAAGCGGCGGACCGCAAGATCGGCAGAAGAGGAGACGGCCGAGGATAAAACCAGCAGAGTGTATGGGCAGCAGAATGTAAGGCAGGCAGAACCCAGGGCCGGCAGAGCGCAAAAAAGAGGCCCGTCTTTTCGGCGGGCCTCTGCGGATATTGGTTTATTCGCCCTGGGACTCTCCGCCGCCCTGGCCCTTGTTCCGGGACCGGTGGCGGGGACGACGGCGGCGGGAACGGCCCTCGCCGGATTTTCCCTCACCGGCGGCGGCAGCGGCCTGCTGCCGGGCCGCCCGGTCAGCGGCGGCTTTCTTCTCGGCGGTAGTGTCTCCGGTGGAACGGATCAGCGTTTTCTCCACCTTCTCCACCTTTACGGTGCTGCTCTCACGGTTCTTTTCCGGACGCTGCCCCTTCTGGCTCCGGCCCTCAGCTTTCTTTTCAGGCCGCTGACTCTTGGGCTTCTCCACTTTGCTGTCCGGTTTGTCGGAACGCTGCTCCCCAGCCTTTTTCTCACCCTCGGGCTTTTCCCCGCGGGCCTTGTCGCCGCCCCTGCGGCCGCTGCGGCGGCGGCGAGAGCCGGACTTGCTCTCCTCCTTGGCCTCGTCAGCCAGCACGGAGGGGATGGAAATGGCATCCCGGATGGGAGCGGGGCTGCGGCGGAGGGGACGAGGCTCCTGGGGTTCCTCCCGGACTTCTTCCCGGGCCTCCTGGGGGGCATACCGCTGGGGCCGTTCCTGGGGGATCTCGATGCCCTCGCGGCTGCCCTTGCCGTTGCGCAGGACGCAGATCTCGCAGCACTTGTAGCGCTTGGGAGACTCCGGGGCGCTGTCCAGCCGGACAGACACCTCCTCCCGGAGAAGGTCCACGGCGCTGACATTGCCCACGCCGTCGGGAGTATCCACAAAGCTGTCGTTCTTGGGCACTCGCTTGGCGGCGTCCTCATAGGCGTTCTGCTCATACTTGAGGCAGCACATAAGACGGCCGCAGGTGCCGGAGATCTTGGTGGGGTTAAGGCTCAGGTTCTGGGTCTTGGCCATTTTGATGGATACGGGGATAAACTCCTCCAAAAACTGGCTGCAGCACAGGGGCCGGCCGCAGATGCCAAGGCCGCCCAGCATCTTGGCTTCATCCCGGACACCGATCTGTCTGAGTTCGATCCGGGCCCGGAATACGCTGGCCAGGTCCTTTACCAGCTCCCGGAAGTCTACCCGCCCCTCGGCGGTGAAAAAGAAGATGATCTTGTTGCCCTCAAAATTGCACTCCACATTTACCAGCTTCATCTCCAGCTTGTGGGCGGCAATATTCTTCTCGCAGATGGCAAAGGCCTCTTTCTCCCGCTTCTGGTTGTAGGCGGCGGTTTTGTGGTCATTTTCCGTGGCCAGGCGCAGCACCGGCCGCAGGGGCTGTACCACGCTCTGCTCCGGCACCTCGTGGTTGCCCTCTACGCAGCAGACGTACTCCATACCCTGGGCGGTTTCCACCACCACGTAATCCCCCGGCTGGATGGTCAAGCCGTTGGGGTCAAAATAATAATTCTTCGCGCCGCCCCGAAAGCGGACGCTGACGACTTCTGTCAAAGGAAGCGCCTCCTTTTGTTTGAGTAAATCATAAAAAATGACGGCAGCCTCCCGCGTCAGGAGGCCAGGGCCACGGCCAGAGCGCCGGTAAGATGGCCCACGCCTACGTTGTAGCCGCACTGGCGGATAAAGCTCTCCAGGATGTCGGCCAGGGCAGACAGACGGCGGCGGCTGAGGGTATCCGTCAGCTGCCGGACCAGACCGTCGCCCCAGTCGCCGCCGCCGAAGGACAGGGCCAGGGCGGCGCAGATCAGGTCCCTGGCGTCGGAGAGAAGATGACGCAGGGAGTCGCGGTCGATTTTGCTGTTTTCCAGCTGGGCGCAGAAGGCGGCCAGATCTGCCGCTCGTCCCTGGCACAGCAGCTCACACAGCCGCCGGGCATCACGATCTCCGGCGGAGCGCTCCGGCGGCGGAGGGGCCAGCCGCCATTCCACGCTTCGGGAGCGGATGGTGGGCAGCAGCAGGGCGCTGCTCTCGGCACAGAAAAGGAAAGCGGCGTGGGGCGGTCCCTCCTCCAGCACCTTCAGCAGCACGTTCTGGCCCTTGGGGTCCAGCAGGGCGCAGTCGGGGAACAGATACACCTTCCGCTTTCCCTCATTGGGCAGGATATAGGCGTCGGAGCGGACAGCGCGCAGCACGTCTATGGCAATGCTTTTATGGTCCGGATCCCGGACGGTGATCACATCAGGATGGATGTCCCGCAGCACCTTCCGGCAGGCGGGGCATAGGCCGCAGGGGGGGTCATCCCCCTGGCACTCCATGGCGGCGGCGGCAAACCGGGCGGCCCGGGCCAGGTCTCCCTGGCCGCTGAGGATCACGGCCTGTCCCAGGGTACCGGCCCTGGCGGCGGCGCGCAGCTGCGCGGCCAGCTGCTCCTGTCCGGGGATTGTCAGTTCTTCCGCCATGAAAAGACTCCTTTCTGACATTTCCTGCTGGGGAAAACAGGAAACCAGATGCAAAATCATTTTTATTTTATCACACAAAGCGGAAAAAAATCAACAGAAAGAACAGAGAAGAACAATGGTATAATAAAATCTTTTCGAATTAAGAAAAAATTGTAAAAAAATATGGCAAAGGGCCTTGCAAAGTGAGGGGAAAACCTTTTATAATATAATCCTAAAAGCCTAAATTAGGAACCAACCGAAAGGGAAGATCAAATAAAACAGGAGGAAGACAAAAACGTGAGTAAGAAGTTCGTCTATTTGTTCTCTGAAGGCAACGGCTCCATGCGGGAGCTGCTGGGCGGCAAGGGCGCCAACCTGGCGGAGATGACCAATCTGGGTATGCCGGTGCCCCAGGGCTTTACCATCACCACCGAGGCCTGCACCCAGTACTACCAGGATGGCCGCCAGATCAATGAAGAGATCCAGGATGAAATCATGGAGTACATCGGCAAGCTGGAGGATATGTCCGGCAAGAAGTTCGGTGATCTCAACAACCCTCTGCTGGTGTCTGTCCGTTCCGGCGCCCGGGCCTCCATGCCCGGCATGATGGACACCATCCTGAACCTGGGCCTCAATGACCGGGTGGTGGAAGCTTTTGCCAAGAAGACCAAGAACCCCCGCTTTGCCTATGACTCTTATCGCCGGTTCATCCAGATGTATTCCGACGTGGTTATGGAAGTGGGCAAGAAGTACTTCGAGGAGCTCATCGACCAGATGAAGGCCGCCCGGGGCGTGACCCTGGACACCGAGCTGACCGCCAAGGACCTCAAGGAGCTGGCTGAGCAGTTCAAGGCCGAGTACAAGGAGAAGATCGGCGAGGAGTTCCCCCAGGATGCCCGTGAGCAGCTGATGGGCGCCGTCCGTGCCGTGTTCCGCAGCTGGGACAACCCCCGGGCCATCTACTATCGCCGTATGAACGATATCCCCTCCTCCTGGGGCACCGCCGTCAACGTGCAGATGATGGTATTCGGCAACATGGGCGACACCTCCGGTACCGGCGTGGCCTTTACCCGTAACCCCGCCACCGGCGAGAAGAAGCTCTTCGGTGAGTTTCTGATGAACGCCCAGGGCGAGGACGTGGTGGCCGGCGTGCGTACCCCCCAGACCATCGACCAGCTGGCCGAGGTCATGCCCGAGGCTTATAACCAGTTTGTGGACATCGCCCAGAAGCTGGAGTACCACTACCGCGATATGCAGGATATGGAGTTCACCATTGAGAATAAGAAGCTCTATATGCTCCAGACCCGCAACGGCAAGCGTACCGCCGCCGCCGCCCTGAAGATTGCCTGCGACCTGGTGGACGAGGGCATGATCAGCGAGGAAGAGGCTGTGTGCATGATCGATCCCAAGAGCCTGGATGCTCTGCTGCACCCCACCTTCCCCAAGGAGGAGCTGGAGCGGGGGGCTCCCATCGGCCACGGCCTGGCCGCCTCCCCCGGCGCTGCCGCCGGCCGTGTGGTGTTCACCGCTGACGACGTGGTGGAGTGGGTGGACAAGGGCCACAAGGTGATCC
>JAGHHM010000035.1 GCA_017887695.1 Oscillospiraceae bacterium
GAGTAGTAACCCTTGTCCTCGGCAGGCAGGGAAATGGTCATGCCGCCGGCCTGGCCCCGGGGGACAATGGTCACCTGATGAACCGGGTCTACGCTCTCCAGGCAGTGGTGCATCACCGCATGGCCCGCCTCGTGGTAGGCGGTGAGCTTGCGCTCGTGGAGAGGCACTACCCGGCTTTTCTTCTCCGGCCCGGCAATGACCTTGATCACCGCCTCCTGGAGATCGTCCCGGGTAATGAACTTGTGGCCCCGGCGGGCGGCCAGCAGGGCTCCCTCATTGACCACGTTCTCCAAATCCGCTCCGGTAAAGCCGGGGGTGGACTGGGCCAGCACCTTCAGATCCACGTCCTCCGCCAGAGGCTTGTTGCGGACATGGATGCGGAGGATCTCCTCCCGGCCCTTGATATCCGGCCGGCCCACATAGACCTGCCGGTCAAACCGGCCGGGCCGCAGCAGAGCGGGGTCCAGAATGTCGGCACGGTTGGTGGCCGCCAGGACCACCACGCCCTCGTTGGCGGAAAAGCCGTCCATCTCCACCAGCAGCTGGTTGAGGGTCTGCTCCCGCTCGTCATGGCCGCCGCCCAGGCCCGCGCCACGCTGACGGCCCACAGCGTCGATCTCATCAATGAACACCACCGCAGGGGCCACCTTCTTGGCCTCCTCAAAGAGGTCCCGGACACGGCTGGCGCCTACGCCCACATACAGCTCCACAAAGTCGGAGCCGGAGATGGACAGGAACTGGACGCCGGCCTCCCCGGCCACCGCCCGGGCCAGCAGGGTCTTGCCGGTACCCGGAGGGCCCACCAGCAGCACGCCCTTGGGGATCCGGGCGCCAAGGTCCAGGTATTTCTTGGGGTCCTGGAGGAACTGGACGATCTCCTGGAGCTCCTCCTTCTCCTCGTCGGCGCCGGCCACGTCGGTGAAATTCACTTTCTTCTTGTTATCAGAGCCAAAGCGGATCCGGGCCCGGCCGAATTTCCGGCCCTGGTCCACGCCGCCCCCCTGAGCCCTGGCCATGGCATACTGCCACAGCAGGAATATCACGCCGATCAGCACCACATACAGCAAGATCTCGCTCCACCAGGGCGGGACATATACCGGGGCGTAATCGTATTCCACCAGGATACCATCGGCCCGCTGCTGATCAATAAGATCCCCCAGGTCCTCCCGGAAGATGGTCACACTGCTGAGCTCATTGCGCACCACCGAGCCGTCCTTGAGGTGGAGGTAGAGGTCCGTGCCGTCCTTGACGTAAAAGCTCTGGACCTGCCGGTCCTGAAAGAGGTCCTGGACCTGGGAATAGGTGATGCCGGGGGTATTCATGCTGCCGGAAAAGATATAAAACGCCATCAGCAGCACGATCATGGCCATCAAGTACAGGCCCATGCCGGGCCGTTTCGTCTGCTTGGTCAAAAATCCAACACTCCTTTGCGCCCACGGGGCGCCCGCTGTTTTTGCCGCCCGGCGGGCGGCCTGTTACTCCCCGCTGTACACCTCGGGCTTGAGGACGCCGATGTAGGGGAGGTTACGATATTTCTGGCAGTAGTCCAGGCCGTAGCCCACCACGAACTCGTCGGGCACGGTAAAGCCGATATAGTCGGCGGTAATCACCTTGGTGCGGCGGCTGGGCTTATCCAGCAGGGTGCAGATGGCCACAGAGGCCGCTCCCTTGGTGAGGAAATACTGCTTGAGGAAGCTGAGGGTATTGCCGCTGTCCAGGATGTCCTCAATAACCACCAGGTTCCGCCCGGAAATATCCTGCTGGATGTCGTGGGTGATCTGCACCGCACCGGAGCTGGTGGTGGCGTTGCCATAGGAGGACACGGCAATAAATTCCACGTCGCTCTTTACCTGGCAGGCCCGGACGATATCCGCCATAAAGATGAAGGCGCCCCGCAGCACGCTGACAAACAGCGGGTTCTTGCCCTTGAAATCCTCGTACATCTGCTCGCCCAGCACCTTGACCCGGGCCGCGATCTCCTCCTGGGTATACAGTACCTTCAGGATGTCCTGATCCATCATACTCATATCTTTTTCTCCTTTTATTCCTCAGTTTCCGTCCCATTCCGGGCAAAAAGGGCCTGAGCCAGCTCCTGGGCGTCGCTCAGCCGCTCATAGGGTACATAAAAGCTCATCTTGGCCAGCCGGTTGCCCAGGATGGCGGTCCAGTCCATACCCCAGACCTGCTTGCGCAGGCAGGGAATCTGCCGCCGTTCCAGCAGGTCGGCATACATGTCGGACCAGGGCCCCTCCAGCTCTGCGGCAAAACAGGGATCCTCCGGTAAAACCGGCCACAGGTGTTCCTCCCCGCACAGGGGACATGCCGTTTCCTTCGTGGGGATCATACAGTGCTTACAGTAATTCATGGCTGCGCTCCTCCCTTTCCCACACCACGGTCATGGCCCGCTCCCCGGGCCGGGGCCGGAATTCCCAGTCCGCCGCCACCCCCAGCACTGCCAGGAGCCGTCCCGCCCCGTCGTACAGGGCCGGGTGCTCTCCGCGCCGGTGGGCGGGGATTTTCCGGTCAGCAAAAAGGCGCTTGACGGTGCGGCTGCCGTTTTCCACCGTCAGCCGTCCGGTACCGTCCCAGGGTGCAATGGTCAAAGGTCCGCTTACCTTTTCCGCCGCCAGAGCGCAGCCCGGCGGCAGGTGTTCCCACTGCACCGTCTCCTCTACCCGGACAACGCCGCCGTTCCAGGTCTGCTCCCCCCTGCGGAGGACCAAAGGTTCCGGCGGAGGCGGCAGGCGGCGGAGGGTCAGCCGATGGCTCTGGCGGAAGGCCTGAAGGCCCCCCGGCAGATCCAGGGATCCGCCGCTGCCCAGCTCCAGCACCGCCTGGGTCTGCTGGGCGGTAAGCTCCCCACCCAGCCGTCGGGCCCCTTCCCGGACCAGCCTCCGCCTCATGGCAGCATCCTGCTGCCCCAGAAGGGTGGCGGGAAGGCGGATAACATCTCCTGTCTCCGAGGGAAGCAGGGCCTTGCACTCCGCCGTCAGATGGGCCTCCTCCTCCCGGAGAAGCCCCGCCGCCGCGGCGATGCGGCCGGTACAGCCGGGGGAAGCCTCCTCCAGCAGAGGCAGAATCTCCCAGCGCAGGCGGTTGCGGGTATAGGTGGTGTCGGCGTTGGTCTCATCCTCCGTGTAGGGAATCTCCTCCCGGGCCACATAGGCGTCGATATCCCGGCGATCCGTCTCCAGGAAGGGTCGGACGATCCGGCCCCGCACCGGCGGAATGCCTCCCAGTCCCCGGAGGCCGGAGCCCCGGAGAAGGTGGAGCAGCACTGTCTCCGCGTTGTCCTGGACATGGTGGGCGGTGGCGATGCGCTCCGCTCCCACAGCGTCCGCTGTCTCTTCCAGGAACCGGTAGCGGAGGGTCCGGGCGGCGTCCTCCAGAGAGGCTCCCTGCTTCCGGGCCCAGGCGGCCACATCGCCGCCGCCGCAGGTCAGCGGGATCTCCCGCTGCCGGCAATACTGCCGGACCAGATTCTCATCCCGGTTTGCCGTAGGCCGCAGGTGGTGGTTATAGTGGGCGGCATGGAGGGCAAAGCCCTCCCGGAGAGACACCGTTTTGAGAAAGTGGAGCAGGGCCATGGAATCCCTGCCGCCGGACACGGCGCAGAGCATCACGCCGCCGGGCGGCGGCAGCATATGGTGGGCCCGGCAAAAATCCAGTGCCCGTTCCATGGCGGGAAATCCCCGCAGGTTCTCCATCCTCTCATCCTTTCTCCGGCTCTCCCGCCGCCATAACAGATACCTCCGGCAGAGCCACGCCGCCAGCAAAGCCCCTGCGGCCGCCCAAACGGCCATAGCTGTCAGCCTGGCCTTGGGACTCTGGAAAAACCGCCACGTCACCAGACAGCCATAGGGGAGGACAGCCAGAAGCACCAGGGTGCCCAGCTCCCACACCGGGGGCCGCTCCCAGCGTTTTCTGTGGGTGATCCGCCGCAGCAGCAGCCATACCGCCGCCAGCCACAGCAGAAAACCGCCCCATACCCTCACTGCTGGGCCGCCTCTTCTTCCTCCCGCTTCTCCATTTCCTCCTTCAGCCATGCCCGGTAACGGGTATTGGCCTGGTAAGACAAAATGAGGCTCACCACAAAGGCCACTGCCAGCAGCACGATGCCGGCAGTCCTGTTCCAGCGGCCCACAAATGAGGTAGGCAGGGCAAAAAGAGTGAATATTACCAGGTAAATGAGCCACGTCAGCTCCGGCGGGGTGGGCAGCAGCAGCCGCATACTCCGGCGGATCCGCCACACCATATAGGCCGCCGCCAGGATCCACAGCGCCGCGCCCATCGCATAGTATTCTATCATGCCTGCCATGCCTTCCTCCCTCTCGTCGGCCCCTGGGGCTTACTCCTCGTCAAAGCGCATCTCCACGGTGCTGAAGGTGGTGTACTCCGGCATCCACCGCAGAGGCAGCTTGCACCGCTCACCGTGGCGGTTCTTGGCCACGATGCACTCGGCAATATTCTGGTTTTCCGTGTCATCCTTATAGTAGTCTTCCCGGTAGAGGAAGATGACAATATCCGCATCCTGCTCAATGGCGCCGGATTCACGCAGGTCCGAGAGCATGGGGCGCTTGTCCTCCCGCTTCTCGTTGGCACGGCTGAGCTGACTGAGGCAGATCACCGGCACATTAAGCTCCTTGGCCATAATCTTGAGCATACGGGAAATGTCGCTGACCGCCTGCTGACGGTTTTCTCCGGCGTAGCTCTTGCCGCCGGAGGAGGTCATCAGCTGGAGGTAGTCAATGACCACCAGGCCCAGGTTGTCAATGCGGCGGCACTTGGCGTTCATGTCCGCCACGGTCAGCAGGGGGTTATCGTCGATGCGGATATCCGTCTGCTTGATGGTGCGGGCGGCCTGGGTCAGCTTCCCCCAGTCGGAGGCGCTGAGCCGTCCGTTGGTCAGCCGGCCGTTTTCCACCAGCCCCTCGGAGGACAGCAGCCGGGTCACCAGCTGCTCCTTGCTCATTTCCAGGGAGAACACCGCCACCGCTTTGTCGTTGTTCTGCTTGGCCACATTCAGGGCGATGTTCAGGGCGAAGGAGGTCTTGCCCATACCCGGCCGGGCAGCCAGCAGGATCAGATCCGAGCGGTTAAGGCCGTGGATCTTCTGATCCAGGCCGGAAAAACCGCTGGAGAGACCGGAAAGGCCGGTTTTGGACACAGCCATGTCGTTGATCTGATCCAGCACCGGCTTGATGATCTGGCCCACGGGCACCATGTCCTGGGCACTGCGGCCCCGGCGGATGGCGTAGATCCGCTGCTCCGCCGCCTCCAGCACCGACTGGGCCTCCCCCACGCCCTCCTGCACCATGGCCAGCACGTCGCCGGCAGCCTTGGCAAGGCTCCGCAGCAGGGCCTTGCTGCGGACGATGGCCACATACTCCATCACATTGGCGCTGGTGGGGGTCACCTCCATGAGCTGCACCAGATAGCTTTTGGTGGTCAGCTCATCAAAGGTGCCGTTTTTCTGCATCTCCTCGGCCACGGTAACGCCGTCCACCGGCCGGGAGTAGCTGAACATGGTATAAATGGTCTCAAAAATATCCCGGTTCTGCCGGATATAGAAGTCCTCCGGCTGGAGCTTGTCCATCACATCCTTGATACAGTCGGCATCGATGAGCATGGAACCCAATACCGCCTGCTCCGCCTCCAGGCTGTGGGGCATCTGCCGGGTCAGCAATTCGTCCGCGGGCACAAGCTCCCTCCTTTCCCGCCGCCGCCCCGGGAACAAAAGGCCCCCGGGCGGCGTCTCACTGTGGTACAGGGCCCCTTTTCCCCCTTCAGGGGCGGCCCCGGGATGTTACTTTTCCTCCACCACCATCACATACACGGTGCCGGAGACCTCAAAGCCCAGCTTGGCCTTGAGCTGGTAGCTGCCATAGGCCTTGATGGGCTCCTCCATGACGATCTTCTGCTTGCCCAGCTCGATGCCGTACTGGGCCTGGAGGGCATCGGAAACCTCCTTGCTGGTAACGGCGCCGAAGAGCTTGCCGTTGGCCCCCGCCCGGGCGGTGATCTTCACCGGGGCGTTCTTGAGCTTCTCAGCGGTCTCCACCGCCTCGGCACGCTGCCGGGCCTCCTCGGCACGCTTGGCCTTTTCCTGAAGGCGCATGGTATTCATGGCGTCGGCAGTGGCCAGTACCGCCAGCTTCCGGGGCAGAAGGAAGTTGCGGGCATAGCCCTCCGCCACCTCGATCATCTGGCCCTTCTTGCCCTGGCCCTTCACATCCTGCTGTAAAATCACTTTCATGGTGTTATCCTCCTGTTTTGTCCGGGCCTGTGGCCCATATGTAGATTATTGCTGATAGTATTTGTCGATAGCCGCCACCAGACGGGTGTATACCGCGCTTACCGTGGTATCCGGCACATGGCCGCCGGCGGTGGTGGAATTGCCGCCGCCTCCCAGATTCTCCAGGATCAGCTGCACATTGATCTCCCCCAGGCTGCGGGCGGACATGGACACGCCGTCCCCCGCCTTGTAAAGCACAAAGGACGCCTGGACCCCCTGGAGGGTCAGCAGATCGTCGGAGGCCTTGGCGGCGGTGACCCGAGGCACCTCCTTGTCCACGGCGGCAATGGCCAGGTCGCCGTGATACATTTTGGCGTCCCTGATAATGTCGTAACGCTGGATCATGCTGGGCAGGTCGCTCTGGAAGTAGCGGCGGACCTCCGCCGTATCCGCGCCGGAGCGCCGCAGGAAGGCTGCCGCCTCAAAGGTACGGCCGCCGGTACGCATCATAAAGTTCTTGGTATCCAGCATAATGCCCGCCAGCAGGGCCTCCGCCTCACCCCGGAGCAGATCCCCGGCCTCCACCATGTATTGTAGCAGCTCCGTCACCAGCTCCGAGGCGGAGGAGGCGTAGGGCTCGTGGAAGTTGAGGGCGGCACTTTCAATATAGGTGGCAGCCCGGCGGTGGTGGTCGATGACCGCCACCCGGTTGCAGGCGTCCAGCAGCTGGCGACTCTCCACCATATCCGGCCGGTTGGTATCCACCACCACCAGCAGGGCTCCCGGCTGGGCATGGAGGAACGCATCGGCGCCGCTGACAAACACATCCTTGTACTCCGGCAGTTCCTGAAGCCGGCGCACCAGGGGACGGGCATTGTTGTTTTCCAGATCAATGACGATCTGGGCACGCTTGCCCCGCTTCCGGGCGGCGCAGCACACGCCGGCGGCGGCGCCTACCGCGTCCATATCGGCATACTCGTGGCCCATGACATAGACCTCGCTGGCATCCCCGATCAGCTCGCCCAAAGCCTTGGCCATCACCCGGGACTTCACCTTGGTCCGCTTTTCCGTGGACTTGGAGCGGCCGCCGTAGAACTGGAAGTCAAGGCTGTCCTTGACCACCGCCTGGTCGCCGCCCCGGCTGAGGGCCATTTCAATGGACTTGTTGGCGTCCCGGAAGGCCTCCTCATAGGTGTCGCAGTCCTTACCGGAGCCAATAGAGAGGGTAGCCATAACGCCGTCCTCGCTGTGGACGGCATGGACAGCCTCCAGCACGGAGAATTTTTCCTCCACCAACCGGGTAAAGCTCTGCTCATCGCAGATGAAGAAATAGCGGTCCCGGTCGTATTTGCGCAGCATACCGCCGCTGCCGGTGACCCAGGTGTTGATCCGCTCGTCGATCTGGGCCAGAACAGCGGAGCGGGCCGCCTCGCCGCCGGCCTTCATCAGCTCCTCATAGTTATCCAGCACCAGCACGGAAACCACCGGCCGGGTGGCCTCGTACACCGCCTTGAGGTGCTGGCTCTCGGTAACGTCTACAAAATAGGCGGTAATGATCTGCCCCTGGCTGGCAGAGCGGCCGCTCATGCGGCTGACAGAGCCGTAGACCTGATAGGTGCAGCCGTTCATCTCCACCAGCTCCCCGATGGCGCCGTCGGCCAGCAGGTTCTGGTAGTCAAACCCCGGGGCCATGTCCTTGATCCCCAGATCAAACACGCCCTCCTTGGCCTCGGTGAGGCCCATGAAGCTGTCGTTGGCCCAGATGACCTCTCCGTTGTCCAGGCGGAATACCACCACCGGCAAGGGGGTGTTCAGAAGGCTGTTCTTGCTGATGGAATCCACACCGCCGGTAATGGTCTCAATATACTGTACGACGCTGCGCCGCCGACGCACGCTTTGGTAGCGGTAGAACATATACAGCAGTACCAGCACCGCCGCCTCCGCCGCCGCCAGCATGGGCTGGATGGGGACGGCAATGGCAGTAAACAGCGCCAGACAGAAAAAATAGGGCTGAAGATTCGGCTCCACCAGCCGGGATAATTTTTTATGCACGAGCCGCTCCCTCCTTACTCCGGCCCAGGCCAACGCCCGCCGCCGGCAACACATAATAGAATCATTGTATTATACCACGAATCCCTTTTGCTGCAAAGCCCCAAATTCATCCCGCCCAGGCAAAAATAGCCCTTTTTCTCTCGCCACCGGTCTGCCAGCGGCCCGCTCCCTCCTCCGGCGGCGCCAGGCCATTCGGAACCGCCGGCCCGGATGGGCTTTGCAGGGGCTTATAAAAAATTACTGTATACTTTTGGAAAAAGCTGTGCTATACTAAATTATGTATGTGCCGGGGCCCGTGTGTCCGGCCCGGCTTTTCTTGTTTTGGTTTTTTTGCGATCCCGGCCGTGGGAGCGCGATGAAATATTGGCGGAGCCCCCCTTTCGGGCAGCCCGCCCCCTTTTTGAACACGCAGCCTTTGTTACATAACGGGCGGAACCGCGCCCGGCCCCACGAAGCGAGGTGGGCCGGCGGGCGCAGGGGCCTCCCGTCTGTTTGTGTTGCGTATTTTTCCCTCCTTTTTTCGAGGGTATTCTATGTTTTTTGATAAAGGAGTGTCACTGAATTGGCAGAAAAAATGAAAATTATCCCCTTAGGGGGCCTCAATGAAATCGGTAAAAATATGACCGTGTACGAGCACGGCGGCGAAATGATCGTGGTGGACTGCGGCCTGGCCTTCCCCAGCGACGATATGTACGGCATTGACCTGATCATCCCCGATGTCAGCTACCTTGTAAAGAACAAGTCCCGGATCCGGGGCCTCTTCATTACTCACGGCCACGAGGACCACATCGGCGCCATCCCCTATGTGCTGCGGCAGGTAAACATGCCGGTGTACTGCACCCGGCTCACCGCCGGCCTTATCAAGCTGAAGCTGGAGGAGCACGGCCTTCTCAAATCCACCAAGCTTATTACCGTGGAAGCCGGCGAGATGATCAAGGTGGGCAAGTTCTATGTGGAGTTCATCCACGTCAACCACTCCATCGCCGACGCGGTGGCTTTTGCCATCCACACCAGCATGGGCGTGATTGTCCACACCGGCGACTTCAAGATCGACTCCACCCCCATTGACGGCGAGGTCATTGACCTGGGC
>JAGHHM010000036.1 GCA_017887695.1 Oscillospiraceae bacterium
CAAAACCGCAGCGCCAGCACCAGTGCGCCAATCCCCTCCACCGCAAGGGCTGTTTTCAGAATAAACCCGGTCATACGGACGATCCCGCCCACCTGGTGGGCGGAAATAGACTCCTGCATGACCCACCGCTGCTTAAGTCCGATCTTTTTTCCGGAAAACATGTAGATTGCCACTGCCATGGTCACAACGCCCATGCCGCCCACCTGAATCAGTGCCAGAATCACCGCCTGACCGAAGGGTGTCCAGTACTGCACCGTGTCATGCAGAATAAGACCGGTAACACAAGTGGCGGAGGTGGCCGTAAAAAGGGCGTCAATAAAGGGCGCACCGCCGGGCTCCCATGTGGCAAAGGGCAGCATCAGCAGCAGCGTCCCAGATAGAATCAGCAGAAAAAAGCCTATAATAATGATTTGAGCCGGAGAAGTACGCTCATTTTTCCAAAAAGGCATGGAGGCCTCCCTTTCACACAAAGCGTATAATTACGCGAGGATACGAGGATACGCTATAAACGTACCGTATTGTAACACAGGAGAAATGAGGATAGGATAAAGAGAATGGTTAAAGCATTAAGGCCGCATTAAGATGCTGTCTGCCGCCATTTATCTAAAAGGATCTGATGCCAAGCGGAAAATTCTGTGGTATACTGGTGGCTGCATGAAACTATGCCGGGAGGTATTGCTATGGCATACCAAGCGTCATTCCCCGCCGGGGCTGTTCCGGCAGGGAACGTCTCACCCTCTCCCCCCTGCTCTGGAAAACTGAAAATTTTCTTTGGCTATGCTGCTGGCGTTGGAAAGACTTACGCCATGCTGGAGGCCGCTCTCCGGGCCCGTGACGCTGGAATAGACGTGGTCTGCGGGTGTATTGACCCAGATGTCCCTCCTGCTACCCAAGCACTGCTGAAGGGGCTGGAGCAGCTGCCTCTCAAAGTTTCCAGCCACAAAGGCGCGGCTGCGGAATTTGATCTGGACGCTGCCTTCACCCGCCGTCCTCAGTTGATTCTGGTAGACGCTATGGCCCACACCAATGGCCCGGGCTGCCGCCACATCAACCGCTATCAGGATGTGCAGGAACTTCTCCGCGCCGGTATCGATGTGTACAGTACCCTTAACGTCCAGGATCTGGAGAGCCTGGGCGATGTAATTGAGGCCATTACCGGCCAGCCTGTTACCAGCCATGTGCCGGATTCAATTTTTGACCAGGCCCACCAGGTTGAGGTTGTGGATTTGGAGCCCGCTGATCTCCTGGAAAGGCTGCGGCCCGCTCAAAAGGCCGGTACCGGCCCTTCCCCAGCTTCTCCCGCCCTGACAGAAAAGGCTCTGGCGGCCCTCCGAGAAATCACTCTGCGCCGCACGGCAGACCGCTTGGAACGCATTCCCGGCGGAAGCCCCGGCGAGCGGAAGATCAAAGAGCATATCATGATCTGCCTTTCCGGCGCCCCCTCCAATCCCAAGGTCATCCGTACCGCCGCACGGCTGGCTGACGCTTTCCACGGCTCCTTTACCGCCCTTTTTGTAGAGCCGCCTGACTTTCAGCGCCAGGATGAGTCCTATCGGCTGCGGGTGCAAGCCAATCTCCGCCTGGCTGAAGAGCTGGGTGCCCGGGTAATCACTGCCTACGGAAACGAGCCCGCCATCCAGATCGCTGAGTATGCCAAAGTCAGCGGCATCACCAAAATTGTCCTGGGCCGAAGTCCCCGCAGCCGCAGTCCTTTCCCTGCAAAGCCTCTGGTGGATCAGCTCAATACCCTTGCTCCTGATCTGGACATCTACATCATTCCCGACCAGCCTGTTCCCCGCCCCTTTTCTTTGCCAAGGCCAGCGGATTTCTCTGTCAGGAGCTTCTCCCGTTCCGACACCTTTCGGATGCTGGCCATCCTGGGACTGTGTTCCGCTGTGGGCTTCCTGTTCCTGCGTCTTGGCTTTAACAGTGCCAACATCATCATGGTCTATATCCTGGGTGTGCTGGCAATCGCCATGATGACCAACGGGCGGCGATACAGCCTTCTTTCCTCCGTTCTTTCTGTCCTTATTTTCAATTTCTTTTTCACCTTTCCCTATTTTTCCCTGATGAGTGACCCCAGCTATCTTGCCACTTTTGCTGTGATGTTCCTGGTGGCCATTCTGGGAAGCTCCCTGACCACCAGAGTCAAGCAACAGGCGGCCCAAAACGCCGAAAAGGCATACCGGACGGAAATCTTGCTTGAAACCAGCCAGAAACTGCAAAAAGCGGAGGATGCCCAGTCGATTATTGCCGTCACCGCCACGCAGCTGAGCCGGCTGCTGGAGCGGGATCTAGTTATGTATCCTTTGGGCGAGGACGATACCCTGCTGGAGGGCGTCGTTTTTCCCGCCACCTCCGGCAGGCCCGGCGATGGCCCCTCCTCCTATCTCACACCGGAGGAGCGGGCGGCGGCAGAGTGGGTTTGGAAAAACAACAAGCATGCCGGTATCACCACCCCCACCTTTCCCGAAGCCCGGTGCCTCTATATGGCCATCCGAGGTTCTGAACAGGTAGAGGCGGTAGCGGGGATCGCTATTTCCCCTGACCGCAAGCCCGATGCCTTTGAAAAAAACCTGATGATTGCCATTCTGGATGAGTGCGGTCTGGCCCTGGAAAAGGAGCGGGTAGTTCAGGCCAAGCGGAAGGCGGAGGAAGCCGCCCGGCAGGAGGCCCTGCGGGCCAACCTGCTGCGTGCCATCTCTCACGATCTCAGAACGCCCCTGACCAGCATCTCCGGCAATGCGGGTATCCTGCTGGACAAGGGGAACCTGCTCAGCGAGGCCAAAAAGGACCAGCTGTACGCCTCTATCTGTGACGACGCCCTGTGGCTGATCAATCTGGTGGAAAATCTGCTCTCCATCACGCGGATGGAAGAGGGATCCCTCACACTGCATATGCAACCTGAGCTGCTGGAAGACGTATTTTCCGAGGCTTTGGCACATCTGGACCGAAATGCCAAGCAGCGCAGCATCTCCGTGGATCTTCCCGACGATCTGCTGATGGCGGACATGGACGCCCGGCTGATCGTCCAGGTACTCATCAATATGGTCAACAATGCCATCAAGTACACGCCGCCGGGTTCTCACATCATTCTCTCCGCCCGGAAATCCGGAAAACAGGTTCTGGTAGCGGTATCCGACGATGGCCCCGGCATCCCGGAGGAATCCCAGGAAAAGCTGTTTGATATGTTCTACACACTTCACAACAAGCGGGGTGACGGACGGCGGGGCCTGGGACTGGGGCTGTCCCTGTGCCGCTCCATTATCACCGCCCACGGCGGCGCCATCACCGTGGAAAACTGCTCCCCTCATGGAGCCCGGTTTTCCTTTACATTGCAGCTTTCGGAGGTAAACACCTATGAATAAGCCACAGATCCTGGTAGTAGAAGACGACACCGCTGTCGGCAACCTGATCGCCACCGCTCTGGAAACCCAGAATTATCAGTATCACAGGGCCGCCACCGGAGCGGGCGCCCTGCTGGATGCCCTTTCCTACCGCCCTGATGTGATGCTTCTGGACCTGGGACTTCCCGATATGGATGGTGTGGAAATCATCAAAAAGCTCCGGGGCTGGAGCAACATGCCTATCATCGTCATTTCCGCCCGCATTGAGGATGCAGACAAGGTAGCCGCTCTGGACGCGGGGGCAGATGACTACCTTACCAAGCCCTTCTCCGTAGACGAGCTGCTGGCCCGGCTGCGAGTAGCCCTGCGCCGGGTGCGATATGACAGCCAGCGCTCCAGCGAGGAGGCAGTCCTCTATGAAAACGGCGGACTTCGGATTGATTATGCCGCGGGCTGCACCTATCTGGACGGCCAGGAGATCCATCTCACTCCCATCGAGTTTAAGCTCCTGTGCCTGCTGGCAAAAAACACCGGCAAGGTACTGACCCACAACTACATTCTCAACGAGGTCTGGGGCAGCCCCACCGCCTCCGATACTCCTTCCCTGCGGGTGTTTATGGCTACCCTGCGGAAAAAGCTGGAATCGGATCCCAGCCACCCCAAGTATATTCAGACACACATCGGCGTGGGCTACCGGATGATCCGCCAAAAACAGGAAGGCGAGATGTGACCTATGGCGGCAGGGCAGCAAAACTGCCCCCTATCGCCCATGCAAAAAAGAGGAAGCGGCACTGCGGTGCCGCTTCCTCTTTTTGTCTATAATTGTCTGATTATTCTATCGTGTCGGATTATTTCATCAGCAGGGCCATAACAGCCTTCTGCACATGGAGACGGTTCTCCGCCTCGTCGAAAATCTCGTCGGCGTGGGCTTCGAACACCTTCTCGGTGATCTCCTCCCCCCGGTGGGCAGGCAGACAATGCTGCACCATGCAGTCCTTCTTGGCCACCGCCATCAGCGCATCGTTGACCTGATAGCCCACAAAGGCCTTTTCCCGCTGGGCCTTCTCCTGCTCCTGGCCCATGGACGCCCACACATCGGTGAAAATCACGTCGGCATCCTTGGCCGCTACCATAGGATCGTCGGTGAGGGTGAAAGTCGCATCGGTAACAGTCTTGGTAAAGTCCAGCACCTGAGGATCCGGCGTATAGCCGCTGGGGCTGGCAACGGAGACATCCATGCCGCACTTGAGGCCGCCGACAATAATGGAGTTCGCCATATTGTTTCCATCACCGATATAACAGATCTTCAGGCCCTCCAGAGTAGCCTTATGCTCCCGGATGGTCATAAGATCCGCCAGCACCTGGCAGGGGTGGCAGAAATCCGTAAGGCCGTTAATGACAGGGATGGAACCGTATTTGGCCAGATCCTCCACCTCCTGCTGCTCGAAGGTCCGGATCATAATACCGTCGCAGTAACGGCTGAGGACACGGGCGGTGTCCTGTACCGGCTCTCCCCGGCCGATCTGGCTGACAGCGTTGGAGAGGAACAGAGCGTGGCCGCCCAGCTGGAACATACCCACCTCAAAGGATACACGGGTGCGGGTGGAGTTCTTGGAGAAAATCATGGCCAGGGTCTTGCCCTTGAGAATCTCGTGGGCGATACCGTGCTTCTGGTCGTATTTCAACTGATCCGCCAGATCCAGGATTTCATAGATCTCTTCCCGGCTCAAATCCAGCAGCTTCAAAAGGTGCTTATTCTTCATACAGGTTCTCCCCTTCTTATTTCATTACCTTCGCCATAACGGCAAGGCCCTTGTCGATTTCTTCCTTGGTAATCACCAGCGGCGGCAGCAGCCGCAGGGTATCCTTTCCGGCGGTAAGGGCCAACAGGCCTTCTGCCATCAGCTTATCCTTCAGCTCCTTGTGGGTCATCCCCTGGACACCTACGCCCACCATCAGGCCCATGCCCCGGATGCCGGAGACATAGGGGCTGTTCAGCGCAGCAATGCCGGCACGGAGATACTCGCCCTTCTCCTTCACTTCCTGAAGGAAAGCGGGCGTCATGGCGTCCATCACCACGTTGGCGGCGGAGGCGGCCATGGGGTTGCCGCCGAAGGTGGAGCCGTGATCTCCCGCCTTCAGGACATTCCGGCACTTCTCATTGGTCAGGAAGCCGCCGAAGGGCAGGCCCCCGGCAATGCCCTTAGCAAAGGTCACCACATCAGGCTGGATATCAAACTGCTGGAAGGCAAAGAGGCTTCCGGTGCGGCCGATACCGGTCTGCACCTCGTCGATGAGAAGGAGCCAGTCCTTCTCCGCACAAAGCTTGGCTACCGCCTGGACATAGTCCTTCTGAAGGGGATTGACGCCGCCTTCTCCCTGAATCAGCTCCATCATGACGGCGCACACATCGTCCCCGCTCTGAGCAAGGAGACTATCCATGTCATTGGCGTCGGCATAGCGGAAGCCCTCGGTAAAGGGGAAGAAAAATTCATGGAAGTGATCCTGGCCGGTAGCCTTCAGAGTGGTGATGGTGCGGCCATGGAAGGAATTCTTCAGGGTAATAATGGTAGCGCGGCCCTGGCCGTACTTGTCATAGGAGTACTTGCGGGCAGTCTTGATCATGCCCTCATTTGCCTCGGCGCCGGAGTTGCCAAAGAAGGCCGCCGCCATACCGGAGGCGGAAACCAGCTTGGAGGCCAGAACGGCATAGGGCTCGGTATAGAAAAGGTTGGAGATATGGCCCAGTTTCATGGCCTGGTCATAAATGGCCTTGGCCCACTGCTCATTGGCATAGCCAAGAGAGCATACGCCGATGCCGGAAGTAAAATCAATGTATTCCTTCCCTTCTGTATCCCAGAGGGTCGCCCCCTTGCCGTGGTCAATGGCAACGCTGTTGCGCCCGTAGGTCTGAAGGACATATTGGTTATCCAGGCTCTTGATCTGTTCAAAGTTCATAGTATGTCTTCCTTTCTTACCAGATCATGGTGCCGATGCCCGCGTGGGACAGCACTTCGATCAAAATGGAGTGAGGGATCCGGCCGTCCAGGATATGGGTCCTGGCCACGCCGCTGCGGACCGCTTCCACACAGCAGTCGATCTTGGGGATCATGCCCCCGGCAATAACTCCCTCCTTCATCAGGCGGGGTACATCGGAGGGGTGGATCCGGGAAATCAGGGTGGATTCATCATTCTTGTCCCGGAGGAGACCCCGGACATCCGTGAGCAGAATCAGCTTCTCCGCATGGAGGGCCGTAGCCACCTTGGCGGCAGCGGTGTCGGCGTTGATATTGTAGCTGGTCTCCGCGTCGATTCCCTGGGCCACCGTGGAAATCACAGGGATAAAGCCGCCGGCAATGGCGTCCTCAATGGGCTTGGGATCCACTTCCACAATATCACCCACCAGGCCGTAATCCACGCCGTCCTCCGTCCGGCGCACCGCCTTGAGCATACCGCCATCCAGGCCGCACAGGCCAATGGCATTGCCGCCGGAACGGTTGAGGGTGGCCACCAGGTCCTTGTTCACTTTGCCGCAGAGGACCATCTGAACAATGTCCATCGTTTCCTCATCGGTATAGCGCAGGCCGTTGACAAAGCGGCTTTCCTTCCCCGTCTTTTTCAGCATGGCGCTGATCTCCGGTCCGCCGCCGTGGATCACTACCACGTTCATGCCCACCAGCTTCAAAAGAATGATATCACTGATGACAGCCTTTCGCAGCTCCTCGGAGATCATGGCGTTGCCGCCGTACTTGATCACCACGGTCTTTTTGTTGTAGCACTGAATATAGGGCAGGGCTTCTACCAGCACCTGTGCCCGGTCGGAATGGGAAAGCTCCATGTCATACACCTCGTCAAATAATGGTATCCGTTATCCAGCGGCTTATGTCCGGTAATCGCCGTTGATCTTGATATAATCGTAGGTAATGTCGCAGCCCCAGCAGGTGCAGCTGCCATTGCCCTCGCCCATGGTGATGGCAATGGTCACCTCGCTCTCGGTGAGGATCTTCTTGGCCAGATCCTCGTCAAAGGGAAGGCCCCGGCCCTGCTGACACACAGCGATGGAACCAGCAGAGGAGGCAAAGGATACATCCACCTTCTCCGGGTCAAACTGCTCCCCGGAGTAGCCCATGGCGCACAGCACCCGGCCCCAGTTGGCGTCGCAGCCGAAGATGGCGGCCTTGGTGAGGGTGGAGGAAATGACGCTCTTGGAGATGGTCTCCGCCTGGGCCTCGTCCTTGGCCCCCTCTACGGTGCAGGTGATGAGGTGCTTGGCTCCCTCGCCGTCCTTGGCCATCATCCGGGCCAGGGACACGCACAGGGCTTTCAGCGCCTCCACGAAGGCGACGTAATCCTCGTTCTTCTCAGTGATCTCCGGATTCCCGGCCAGGCCATTGGCCAGCACCAGACAGGTATCGTTGGTGGAGGTATCCCCGTCCACGCTGATGCGGTTGAAGCTGACCTTGGCAGTCTCCAGCAGGGCCTCATGGATCATGGCGGAGGAAATGGCGCAGTCGGTAGTGAGGAAGCAAAGCATGGTGCCCATGTTGGGGTGGATCATGCCGCTGCCCTTGGCAATGCCGCCGATATGAACCGTCTTTCCTCCCACGGTGGTCTCCACAGCCGCCTCTTTTTTCACCGTATCGGTGGTCATAATGGCATGGGCTGCGGCATCGCTGCCGGCGGCACTGGCCTCCAGCAAAGGGAACAGCTTGGGAACGCCCTCCTCGATGACGTCGATCTTAATGGTCTGGCCGATGACACCGGTGGAGCACACCAGCACATCCTCCGGCTTACAGCCGATGACCTTGGCGGCAGCGGCGCACATCCGCTCCGCGTTCTCCTCTTCCTGAGGGGCACAGGCATTGGCGTTGCCGCTGTTGGCAATCACCGCCCGTGCCTTGCCGTCAGCCAGATGGGCCTTCGTCACATGGATGGGGGCCGCCTTTACCACGTTGGTGGTAAATACCGCCGCCGCCGCGCAGTCCACATCGGATGCGATAAGGGCCAGATCCTTCTTATTCACGTTGTGGGTCTTGACACCCACATGGATTCCGGCGGAGCGGAACCCCTTGGCGGCGCACACGCCGCCATCAATATAGGTCAGCATCTATGATCTCTCCTTTTCCCAGGAGTGGTACTCCTAATTGATTCCGGCTGTATTACAAAAGGCCAGCCGTCTCCTCGAAGCCTAACATCAGGTTCATATTCTGGACAGCGGCACCGGAAGCACCCTTGCCCAGGTTATCAAAGAGGGCGGTTATGGTCAGTTGCTGATCATTGCCCGCTACCACGATGCTCAAGTCATTATCCCCTGCCTTGGCGCCGCCGTAGATCTTGCTCTTCGCGTCAATATACTCATCCTTATCTGTGGGGTCGGCTGCCACATGGACCAGCTTCTGTCCCGCATAATAGTCGCGAAGGGCCTTCCACACCCCATGCAGGGTAAAAACACCCCGCAGCTGGGACATATGCAGGGGAACCGTCGTGGCCATGCCCTTATAATAGTCATCCACGATGGGGGTGAACACCGGGCAGACCTTCAGGCCGCAGACCTTCTGCATCTCCGCCAGGTGCTTATGGCCCTGAGTCAGGGCGTACAGAGCGGGAGTGGACAGAAGTTCTTCCCGGTCCGCTGCCTCGTATTGGGCAATCATCTTCTTCCCGCCGCCGGAGTAACCGGTGAGGGAAAAGCAGCTGAGGAGGGCATCCTTGGGCAGGATCCCCATAGCCACCAGAGGATAGACGATGCTGATAAAACCGGTGGCGTGGCAGCCGGGATTGGCCACCCGTCGGCTTTTCACAATGGCCTCCCGGTGGGCCTTGGACAGCTCCGGGAATCCGTAGTCCCAGGTGGGATTGGTTCTGTGGGCGGTGGAGGCGTCGATGATCCGGGTGTTGGGATTCTCCACCAGGGTTACCGCCTCAATGGCCGCCACATCGGGAAGGCACAGGAACACTACATCGGCGGCATTCATCAGTTTTTTCCGTTCCTCTATGTCCTTCCGCTTGGCCTCGTCAATGAGCAGCAGGTCGATATCCTGCCGCAGGGCCAGCCGGTCATAGATCTGAAGGCCGGTGGTCCCTTCCTTTCCGTCAATATATACCTTCGGTTTCATTCCCCATGCTCCTTCAAAAAGGCCTCCAGCTCGCTGATCTGGCGGCTGGTCTCGCTGACGGCAGGGCCGCCGTAGCTGCTGCGCTGGCCCATGCAGGTCTCCAGTTTCAGCGCCTCATATACATCCTCCTCAAAGAGGGGGGAGATCTCCTGCAGCTCCGGCAGGGACAGTTCCTCTAAGAGCTTTCCGTTGGCGGAGCAGTAGTACACCAGCTTCCCCACGGCGGTATAGGCGTCCCGGAAGGGCATACCCTTCTTGGTGAGGTAGTCGGCGCAGTCGGTGGCGTTGATGAACCCGCCGCCGGCAGCCCGCCGCATATTCTGGGGCAGCACCTTCATAGTCCGCAGCATTCCGGCAAACACCGGCAGGCACATCTTCACCGTGTCCACTGCGTCAAATACCGGCTCCTTGTCCTCCTGCATATCCTTGTTATAGGCCAGAGGCAGTCCCTTCATGGTGGTGAGGAGGCTCATGAGGTCGCCGTAGACCCGGCCGGTCTTGCCCCGGACCAGCTCTGCCACGTCCGGGTTCTTCTTCTGGGGCATGATGGAGGAGCCGGTGGAATAGGCGTCGTCCAGCTCAATGAACTTGAACTCCCAGCTGCACCAGAGGATGATCTCCTCGGAGAAACGGGACAAGTGCATCATCAGGGTGGAGAGGGCGGACAGCAGTTCGATCACATAGTCCCGGTCGCTGACGCCGTCCAGGCTGTTGGTCATGGGCCGGTCAAAGCCCAGGGCCTTGGCGGTGTTCCACCGGTCAATGGGATAGGTGGTGCCTGCCAGGGCGCCGCTGCCCAGAGGGCACTCGTTCATCCGCTTCCGGCAGTCCTCCAGCCGTGTCACATCCCGGCTGAGCATGGCCCCGTAAGCCAGCAGATGCTGGGCAAAGGAGATGGGCTGGGCCCGCTGGAGATGGGTATAGCCGGGCATCACCGTCTCCTGGTGCTCCTTGGCCCGGTCGATAATGGCCTGCTGCAGGTCCAGGATCTGTCCCTTGATGGCCGCGATCTCATGGCGCAGGTAGAGCCGCAGATCCACCGCCACCTGGTCATTCCGGCTGCGGGCGGTATGGAGCCGCTTGCCGGCATCGCCGATCTTAGCGGTGAGAAGGCTCTCCACATTCATGTGGATATCCTCGTTGTCCTCCGTCAGCTCCGCCTTACCGGATTCGATGTCCTGGAGCACCTCCTGGAGTCCCGCCGTAATGGCCGCCGCATCCTCCCGGGTGATGATGCCCTGCTGGGCCAGCATGGCGGCGTGGGCCAGGGAGCCCATAATGTCCTCCTTGTACATCCGGCCGTCAAACTGGATGGAGGAATTGAAATCGTTTACTAAAGTATCGGTCTCCTTCTGGAACCGTCCGCCCCAAAGCTTCATGGCGTTCTCTCTCCTATATCTCTATAAATACGGTGAGCGGCGGGAGGTGTCTCCCGCCGCTTTTTATCCGTGTGACAGCGGTATTCTGCAGGCCTGTCGTCCCGCCGGAAAGCTCTATTACAGCTTTCCCTGATCCCGCAGGGCCAGAATGGTATCGGGCAGGCCCCAGAGGTTAATAAAGCCGGTGGCGTCAGCCTGGTTGTAGTCGCTCTCCTGGAAGGTGACAATGTTCTCGGAGTACAGAGTCTCAGGAGAAGTGACGCCGGCAGTAATGATATTGCCCTTATAGAGCTTGAGCTTCACCTGACCGGTGACGTGCTTCTGGGTTTCCATGGCAAAGACGGTGAGGGCCTCCCGCAGGGGAGTGAACCACTTGCCGTTATAGACCAGATCCGCAAAGTCCACGGACAGCTTCTTCTTCATATGGGCGGTGTCCTTGTCGATGGTGATCATCTCCAGAACCTCATGGGCCCGGTAGAGGATGGAGCCGCCGGGGGTCTCATACACGCCTCTGTCCTTCATGCCGGTCATCCGGTTCTCCACGATGTCCAGCAGGCCGATGCCGTTCTTGCCGCCGATCTCATTGAGCTTGGCGATCATGGTGCTGGCCTTCATCTTCTCCCCGTCCAGAGCCACAGGCTTGCCCTGCTCAAAGTCGATGGTCACATAGGTGGGCTGATCAGGAGCCATGGCGGGGGAAACGCCCATCTCCAGGAAGCCGGGCTTGTCGTACTTGGGCTCGCTGGCGGGATCCTCCAGATCCAGGCCCTCGTGGCTCAGGTGCCAGAGGTTCTTATCCTTGGAATAGCTGGTCTCCCGGCTGATCTTCAGAGGCACGTTGTGGGCCTCGGCGTAGTCAATCTCTTCGTTCCGGCTCTTGATGTCCCACTCTCTCCAGGGGGCGATAATGGTCATCTCAGGAGCAAAACGCTTGATGGTCAGTTCGAAACGGATCTGGTCGTTACCCTTACCGGTGCAGCCGTGGGCAATGGCGTCGGCCCCTTCCTTCTTGGCGATGTCCACCAGGCCCTTGGCGATAACGGGCCGGGCAAAGGCGGTGCCCAGCAGATAGTCCTCATACTTGGCGCCCATCTGCATGGAGGGGATGATGACGTCGTCCACCATCTCGTCCACCAGGTCCATGACGTACAGCTTGGAGGCGCCGGTCTTGATGGCCTTCTCCTCCAGGCCCTCCAGCTCGTCGTTCTGGCCCACGTCGCCGGCCACGGCGATGATCTCGGGGTTGCCGTAGTTCTCCTTCAGCCAGGGGATGATAATGGATGTATCCAGACCGCCGGAATAGGCGAGTACCACTTTCTTGATGTCAGCCATGGTAAAAACCTCCGTTTGTTTATGTTGGACACAGTGTACCACAGCCCATTTCAAATTGCAAGTGTAATATCGCATAAATATGCGTATTTTTCCCGCGATGTTTGGCTATTGTTTTGGGTATTCTGTATAATATCCATTTATTTATGAATATTTGCATGATTCCATGCAAAACAGCTGCCCGGAACAGGGCGGCAGGCACACCGTCAGCGCTCCGCCGGCCGGCTTGGGCCGCTCCCCCTCCTGCGTGGCCCCGCCGAAACGCTGCCAGTCAGTGTGGAGGAGTAGTTTTGCGCCTGCCGTGGCGGGCAGCCGATATTGCCGGGCCTGAGCGCCGAAGTTAAAGAGGGCAACCAGCCGCTCCCCGTCCCCCTGCCGCTGGATGGCAAAGACACAGGATTCCTCCCCACTCCCGTCCAGCCAGGCAAAGCCCTCTGGCCGGTAGTCCCACCGGGAGAGGGCGGGGTGGTCCAGATAGATGTGGTTCAGCTGGGCCATGTAGTGGTAGAAGGCGTCGTGGATGGGAAAGTCCCGCAGCAGCCAGTCCTGTTCCCGGTGTTCATCCCACTCCCGGAAATGGCCGATCTCGTTGCCCATGAAGTTGAGCTTCTTCCCCGGATGGACCATCATATAGAGATAGAGGGCCCGGGCCTGGGGGAACTTGCCGTCATATCCCCCGTGCATCTTCTGCAAAATGGTGGCCTTGCCGTGGACCACCTCGTCGTGGGACAGGGGGAGCAGGTAGCGCTCCTGGGGGAAATAGTGCATGGAAAAGGTGATTTGGTGGCGCCTTGCGGGCCGGTCCTCCGGCGGCGTCTGGAAATAGGACAGGGTGTCGTGCATCCATCCCATGTCCCACTTGTAAGTAAAGCCCAGTCCCCCCTGCTCCGCCGGGGCGGTGACCTTGGGGAAGTTGGTGGAGTCCTCCGCCGCCAGGATGCAGCCGGGACACAGATGCTTCAGCCCCTGGTTCATGGTACGCAGGAAGGCTACCCCGTCCCCGTTGACCCCCCGGGCCTCGTCCCCCTGCCAGTAGAGAATGCGGCTGATGGCGTCCATCCGCAGGCCGTCAAAGTGGAACTCCTCCAGCCAGTACCGGGCGCAGGACTGGAGGAAGGAGCGCACTTCCCCCCGGGAGTGCATGAAGTTGTGGCTCCCCCACTCGCTGACCTCCACATCCCGGTGGGGATACTCGTAGAGGGCGGTACCGTCATATCTGGCCAGGCCGTAGTCGTCCACCGCGAAATGGGCGGGTACAAAGTCCAAAATCACCCCGATCCCCGCCTGGTGGAGCCGGTCAATGAGCATCATCAGCTCCCTTGCGGTGCCGTACCGGCTGGTGGGGGCGTAAAAGCCGGTGATCTGGTAGCCCCAGCTCTCGTCGCAGGGGTGCTCGCTGAGGGGAAGGAACTCCACATAGTTGTAGCCGCACTCCTTCACATAGTCGA